>CALHAO010000496.1 GCA_937931765.1 uncultured Thiotrichaceae bacterium | reverse complement strand
CCTTCCAGTGCCTCAAATGACGCCTGAATGGCTTCCAGGCTACCAATATCGGTGATCATGGTATCCGCATCAATCGCACCTGAGGTCACCAATTTAATCGCGTGCTCATAATCTTCCGGTGCATACACCCGTGCGCCCAGTAATTCCAGCTCACGCCAGAAGAAGCGGAACATATCGACCTGCGGTTTATTCGGATGGATGGCGACCATCACGATTCGGGCACGACAAGCGGCCGCCTCAGTCATCGCATCAACGCCCGCCTGCGAGCCGGATACTTCAAACACCACGTCAGCCCCTTTAGTACCGGTCAGCTCCATGATTTTTTCAGCAATATCAGTTTCCAGCGGATTCACTGCGGTAAAACCCAGTTTTTCTGCAATCGCCAGACGTGCCGGGCTGACTTCAGAAATAACCACATTACCACCGGCCTGTTTAGCCACCATGCCTACCAGCATACCAATAGGGCCGCCGCCGATGACCAGTACATCTTCACCCGGCTTCACACCCGCACGGCGTACGTCATGGCAAGCCACCGACACTGGCTCAACCAGTGCTGCATGCGCCAGTGATAACTCATCCGGTAAGATATGAACGGTATGAGCCGGAACATTCCAACGCTGCTGGAACGCACCATCGGTATCTAAACCTAAGAATTTCAGGTTGTGGCAGATATGAATATGACCGGCATCACAAGCGGGACAATCACCGCAATGATCCAATGGGCGCACCACGGCATGCTGACCAACTTTAAGGTTAGTGACCTCATCGCCCACCGCTGAAATAATACCGGACATTTCGTGACCGATAATCCGGTGATGGCCGATACGCGCATCCATACTGCCATGAAAAGCATGTAGATCGGTGCCGCAAATACCGCAATAGGCGATTTCGATTTGTACTTCGTCAGCCTGCGGCGGTTTGGACATAATGGTTTCGATCTGGAATTGCTTATTGCCTTTGTAATAAGCCGCAGTGATTTCTGTGGTGCTCATGGGTTACTCCTCCTAAATTTGATACAGCTAAGCAGGGAATTAGATACAAAACCCTATTTCAAGTCAAACGGCAAACACCCGAGAAAGAGGCAAGCTCAAAGGCTAGCTCTATTCAGCTCGTGCTATAGTCAAAAATTTGGATCATCAAATGGTAATTTCCAAGCATCCCTCAAAGCTGAGTTTACCGCTGACTAATCCCGGCGTAACCACAGTGCTGGAATACCTGATCATTAAGTTCCCTTATGTTGACCCTCAGATTTGGCAGCAGCGTGTCACCGATGGCAAAGTGCATTGCCACGACGGCTCACTAATAACAGCGCAATCACTTTTTCAAGCGCAGCAACGCATCTACTATTATAGAGAAGTCGAAAGTGAACCCAGTGTGCCTTTTAAAGAAACGATACTATTTCAGGATGAGCATATTTTAGTGGCCGATAAACCCCACTTTCTAGCCGTCATCCCTGGCGGGATTTATGTGAATGAATGCCTGCAAAACCGCTTGCGGCACAGTACAGGCATTGAGGGCTTACAAGCAGTGCACCGCTTGGATAGAGTGACCGCTGGTTTAGTCATATTTTCTGTGAATCCGGACACCCGTCATCACTACCATCATTTGTTTGCCACACGACAAATACACAAAACCTACCAGGCCATTGCCAACACTAATGGCGATGAAGATCTTATAGGTCAGGCATGGGAAATCAAAAACCGTATTGTACCATCCGAACCACGCTTCCACATGCGGGTAGTCGAAGGCGAAGCCAATAGCCACTCTGTGATTCGATGTGTGCAACAATCTACCCAGAAAGCATTGTTTGAACTAAACCCTGTTACGGGTAAAACTCACCAATTACGCGTTCATATGCAGGCACTGGGCTGGCCGATATTGAATGACCAATACTACCCAATATTACACCCGCCAGCTGCGGACAACTATTCATCACCCTTGCAGTTACTGGCAAAAGAACTTCAGTTTATTGACCCGATAACTCAGCGCCCAAGGCACTTTAGTTCTGACAAAAACTTATTACTGTAATGAAGTAATAAACGCCACGCCCAATTTGTCAGCGAAAAACAAACACCGTGACGTGAAATCACTAAAATCAACTACTCAACCTCAAAAGCAGCCAGCTTCTCCCAATCAAACACCACACCAGTACCCGCAGCATCTGGCGCGACCGCACGGGCATTTTCCAACACCAGTGGGCAAGTTGTATATTCATCAATAGGGAACGAATGCACCTCCAGCCACCCCGCGTTACTTTGCGCAGACACCAGACTCACATGCAACTCCTGCATGCCATGACTGCATACCGGAAGCCCATGTTTCCTGGCCCGTTCCGCTACCTGTAACCAAACTGTAATCCCGCCACAATTTGAGGCATCCGGCTGAATAAACCCCAGATTGGACTGCTCAAACGCATATTCAAATTCATGAATAGTATGCAGGTTCTCACCCATCGCCAGCGGTATGTCCGTACTAGCCGCAATCGTGGCATAACCGGCATAATCATCCGGAATAGTAGGCTCTTCAAACCAGAAAATGTTATAGGGCTTAAAAGCTTCACAAGCCGCAATCGCCTGTTCTACTGATAAAGCATAATTGGCATCCACCATAAACACACAATCCGGCCCAATCAGCTCACGCACAGCAGCGATGCGCACCACATCTTCTTCCAACGTGGGCTGGCCAATTTTGATTTTGACCGCCTGATAACCTTCTGCCACATAGCCCCGGATATTATCCAGTAACTTGGGTAGTGGAAAATTAAGGTCGATACCACCACGATAAGCCTGACAGCTATTATTTGCACCACTCGCCATTTGCAGCAGCGATTGATTCTGTTGTTTGCCCCGAATGTCCCACAAGGCAATGTCCAAGGCAGAAATCGCAAACGAACTGATGCCGCCCCGCGCCACATAATGCACATGCCACTGCATAGCGTCGTTGAGTGTTTCCACCTCTGCCGCATCTTTCTCCAGCAGAAATGGTGCCAGATCATGCTCGATATGCGCCTTAATCGCATGCCCACCACGCCCACCGGTATAGGTGTAACCTGTGCCGACAGTGCCATCAGCCACCGTAATGCGCACGGTGACCAATTCAAAATGGGTGTGTATACCGTGTTTGGCGTCCGCTAACACTTCTGCCAGCGGCACCTTAAACAATTGCACATCCACAGACCGGATGGTGGCTGCTTTATTCATAGTCAGTCAGCGTAGTGAATCACCAAACGCTCATCGGCATGCTGCAATAAATAACTGACCGGCAATGCAAAGTGACCATCATTTTTATCAGCCGCAGCCTGCTGCAACACCTTCAGCTTCTCTTCACCCGTAATCAACA
>CALHAO010000495.1 GCA_937931765.1 uncultured Thiotrichaceae bacterium | reverse complement strand
GCAATTGACCTGAAAGACGGTCAGTGCGTACGTCTGCGTCAGGGACGTATGGATGACACCACTATTTTTTCTGATAATCCCGTTGATATGGCTGAGCGCTGGGTGAAAGCGGGTGCGAAGCGTTTACATCTGGTCGATCTCAATGGTGCTTTTGAAGGCAAGCCGGTGAATGGTGATGTGGTACGTGCGGTGGCGGAGAAATTTCCGGATTTACCGGTACAGATCGGCGGCGGAATTCGTGATGCAGAAACCGTGCAGGCTTATCTGGACGCTGGTGTGCAATATTGCATTATCGGCACCAAAGCTGTAGAAGACCCGCAGTTCGTCGTTGAGCTATGCAAGCAGTTTCCGGGGCATATCATCGTGGGTATCGACGCCAAAGATGGCATGGTGGCGACCGATGGCTGGGCGGAAGTATCTTCCGTATCCGCGATTGAATTGGCGAAACAGTTTGAGCAGGCGGGCGTCAGTGCGATTGTTTACACCGATATTGCCCGCGATGGCATGATGACGGGTGTTAATGTTGAAGAAACTGCCAAGCTAGCGCAAAGTATTTCTATTCCGGTGATCGCTTCCGGTGGCGTGACGAATATGGATGATATTAAGGCGCTGTGTGAAGTGGAAGAGCAGGGTGTTGTCGGGACGATTTTGGGCCGCTCCATTTATGAAGGCACTATCGATCTGGCGGAAGCTCAGCGTTTTGTTGATACACCACAAGGCTGATTTTATTATGAATAGTACGCAAGACATTACCGGCGTTGAGCCGGATCATGAAATAGATCAGGATAAGGCACAAGCGCCTTGGATGATTGGTTTGCTGGTGATGCTTTTTGGTATACTTGGCATGTGTGTCAGTGCGATGAATCTTTATCTGGGTGTTATCGATCTGGGCAATGTGCGCAGTGAGTGGACTAGTGTGGGCTTGGATATGGATTTCGTCTATCTTAGTCTCGTTGTTGGTTTGTTTGTGGGAAGCTGGATGACATTTATCGGCCTGCGTTTACTCAAGTATTATGATAATGGCCGTCGGCATTTTAACTACTATTTAGTTTTCTTTGTTATCTGGACATTGATAGCGTCTGTTTATCAGTACCTGATGGTGCCGGAAGGCTTTGCGCGCCAGGTGATTCTGAACGAT
This sequence comes from uncultured Thiotrichaceae bacterium, assembly GCA_937931765.1. Taxonomy (GTDB): domain Bacteria; phylum Pseudomonadota; class Gammaproteobacteria; order Thiotrichales; family Thiotrichaceae; genus Thiolinea. Next base: position 2,177 of record CALHAO010000495.1, on the reverse strand, counting down.
ATGTTCCCTGAGTTAGCGGGTAAAGGCGCGATGTTGCTGCTTTTCCTGGGGTGTAGTTATTTGTTAAATAAAACAGCAACCAGAAACTGGTTGAAATAGGAAAGCTATGGGACTCGCGAAACGTATTATTCCCTGTCTGGATGTCGATAACGGACGGGTGGTGAAGGGTGTTAACTTCGTTGATATCCGTGATGCCGGTGATCCGGTGGAAATTGCGGCGCGCTACAATCGGGAAGGGGCCGACGAGATCACCTTTCTGGATATTACCGCCAGTTCTGATAACCGCGATACCATCGAGCATATGGTTGAGGCAGTGGCCTCGCAGGTGTTCATTCCCTTAACCGTCGGTGGGGGAATCCGTAAGCTGGAAGATGTCCGGCGTATGCTGAATGCGGGTGCAGATAAGGTCGGTATTAATACAGCGGCGGTATTTAACCCTGAGTTAGTGCGCGATGCGACGGAGTATTATGGTTCGCAGTGTATTGTGGTCGCGATTGATGCTAAGTCGGTGAATGCCCCTGATGAACCGAAACGCTGGGAAATTTTCACTCACGGTGGGCGCAAGGCAACGGGTATAGACGCATTGGAGTGGGCTGAAAAAATGGCTGATTACGGTGCAGGTGAGTTGTTAGTGACCAGTATGGACAGAGATGGCACCCGCAGTGGTTTCGATTTGGAATTGATGAGTGCATTAAATGACCGGGTGAATGTGCCGTTGATTGCTTCCGGTGGCGTAGGTAGCTTGCAGGATCTGGCTGATGGTGTGCTGAAAGGCAAGGCCGATGCAGTGTTAGCTGCGAGTATTTTTCATTTTGGCGATCATACCGTCGGCGAAGCAAAACGCTTTATGGCCGATAAAGGTATCGAAATGCGCTTGTAAGTCTATATAATGCCCCCACTATGAATAACGATGTATGTAATGTATTAACACAATTGTCTGCGGTACTCGAAGAGCGCAAGCAGGCAGCACCGGATAGTTCCTATGTCGCTAAGTTGTACGACAAGGGGCTGGATGCCATTTTGAAAAAGGTGGGCGAAGAGGCTACTGAAACAGTAATGGCAGCCAAAGATGGTGATAAGGATAAGCTGGTTTATGAAATTGCTGATTTATGGTTTCATACACTGGTTTTGTTGGCACAACAGGATTTGCATCCGGATGACGTACTAGCGGAGTTGCAGCGTCGTTTCGGCTTGTCCGGTCTGGTTGAAAAAGCCGGTCGGAACGAATAATTGAGGAGATAAAAGATGGGTTTTGGTGGTATTAGTCCCTGGTCGTTGTTAATCATTCTGGTTATCATTTTATTGTTGTTTGGCACTAAGCGCCTACGCAATATGGGTGGTGACTTAGGTGGCGCATTTAAGAGCTTCAAACAGTCGATGAAAGATGGCGGCGATGAAGAGGACAATAAAGCTACAGATACTAAAGACCAAGAGAAGGTAGTTCACAACAAGGATGACAAGGTCATTGATGTTGAAGTGACTAAGAAAGAAACTACTGATACATTCAATAAATCCTGACTCTATAAGGCGTAACTCATGTTTGATGCCGGTTTTCTGGAGATGCTGCTGATTGGGGTGATTGCCTTGCTGGTGATTGGGCCTGATCGTTTGCCTGGTATTGCTGCTAAGGTTGGGCGCTGGGTGGGTAAAGCTCGTGCTTTTGTGGCGAATACCCGCAGTGATATTGAGCGTGAGTTGCGTACTGAAGAAATGCGTAGCCTGTTGGATAAACAGGAATCAGAAATTCGTGAATTGCGTGACATTATGCAGGATCGGACGAGAGGTGTACGTAAGGAAATGGAGGAGGCAAGTGAGCAACTCAAATCCTCTGGTAGCCAGGTAAACGATTCTCTGAATCAGATGGTTGATTCCGTTAAAACTCATGAAAAGTAATTACCCCTCAAGCATGGAAGTCCATGACTTCCACAGACATAAAGAGCAGAAGTAACAGGTATGGCAGATCAAACCCCGGAAGCTGGGCAGGAACTAGGTTTTCTCGCTCATTTGTACGAACTGCGTGACCGCTTGTTGCGTATTGTCATTGCTGTGGGTATTTTGTTTCTGATACTGATGCCGTTTGCTCAGGATCTGTATAACTGGTTGGCCTATCCTTTGGCGAGCCAGATGCCGGAAGGCGAAAAGTTAATTTCAATTAAACCTGCCGGGCCTTTTCTGGT
>CALHAO010000494.1 GCA_937931765.1 uncultured Thiotrichaceae bacterium | reverse complement strand
CAGACTCGCCATCGACCAACCAGCCAACCAATCTAGCCCCCACCACAACCATTCCGCCGCATGCGCCGCCAACTGCCACAATACCGCCGCCAAATATTCACTGAAAAACAGGACAATCATGCCCAACAATACCAGCGGCACCACCAGCAAACTCACATAAGCCACAGCCACCAAATTTGCCAATGGCGACACCAAGGACGCACTGCCAAAGAAACTCGCCGTCAACGGAACCATCCCCAACGCCAAACCAATTTGGATAGTCAGCACACTCCACTTATTTTTCTGGCGCAGGTCACGACGAGTTATCAGGAAAATCATCAATACAGACAGGAAAGACAACCAGAACCCAGGCGACAGAGATGCCAGCGGATCAAGTAACAAAACCGCCAACAAGGCCCAACTTAAGATCACAGTAAACGGAATACCCCGCCGCGCCACCAAACCCACCAAAATGACCAGCACCATCACCAAGGCACGTTGGGTCGGTAAGGTAAATCCGGCCATCAATGCATAAGCCATTGCGGCCATCGCACCACTCACACCTCCGGCAATCCGCACTGGCAACCATAGGTACAAACGTGGAAATAACCACCAAATCACAAACACCGGAAAGAAGCCAAAACCAGCCACTAAAGCAATATGCAAACCAGAAATCGCCACCAGATGGCTGGTGCCTGTACGACGCAGCACCTCCCATTGCTCCGCCGTAATATCGCCGCGATCAGCTACTGCTAATGCGGCAATAATGCCTTTTTCAGAGCGTTCCTCCAGATGATACTGAATCGCCCGCTGTACCTGCTGGCGGATATGATCCACCTGGCCAGACCATGTTCTGCTTAATGACTGATTCAGCTCTGAACGACGAATATAACCGGTGCCAATAATCCGCTGTGAGAACAACCATTTTTCATAATCAAAACCGCCGGAATTCATAAAACCATTCGGTGGTTTAGCACGAACCACCAGTTGCCAACGTTCTCCGGCATTTAACTGTTGTGGGAAATGTCGATACCAGCTCAGGCGTATTTTCCCTGATAAATCGACTGATTCAGTAGTTTCGACATCTCCGGAATTTGTAGGTAGCTCAGCTTTTTCTATTTCAAAAACAAAGCGGCGACTTTCACTATCAGCTTCAGGCAAACCACTCACCACACCCGTTAAAATAAGGTCGTATCCGGCTAGCTTTTCCGGTAATTGCTGATGGATATGTGAATGCGCATGGAACCCTGCATATAAAAAGCCTGATGCAATAAACGCTAAAGCAGCAAACCACTGACGGTACGAACGGAAGTAAAAACCAGGCAAGCTGCACGCTATCAACACGATGACAGCACATTTTATCCATAAATCCATAGCTAGTAGATCTATAAAACAATGGGTTAGCAGTGTTCCACTAAAAAAGCAGAGGGAAAAGGTGCGCATGTCAGGCAAACCGTGGATAATGGTAATAATTCTTGTTATTAAAAATTTCTTGCATGCCAAAACGATTTTTCAAAAAGCTGGCACCTGATTCGGATAAAATCAAAAAGAGTAAATCTTTGGCATGGTTGGGAACGGCACTGCATCATCCCTGGCTCTGGCATTTTAACCGCCACAGTGTCGCAGGTGCATTTGCAGTAGGCATGTTCTGTATGTGGATTCCCTTTCCCCCGCAGACACTGATGGCAGCATCAATTGCTGTTTTAATCCGTGTTAACCTACCTATTTCTGTCGCATTGGTGTATGTCACCAACCCGATCACCATCCCGCCTTTATTTTACTTAGCTTACCAATTCGGCGGCTGGCTATTAGGTGAAAATCTACAAAACATTGACTTCTCACTCACCGCAGAGTGGTTTCAGACAACCTTTATGCTGATATGGCCATCCATGTTACTGGGCTGCATGATTTTTGCCGCCGCCTCAGCAGTGATCGGGTATTACGGTATTCATTTATTCTGGCGGTTGCACATAGTGCAACAAATCAAAGACCGTCGTGCAAAACGCCGACAGAAACGCAAAGAAGACCTAGAGGCTGCGCTTGGAAATAGCGAGAGTCCGGGCAAGTAAATCCCGGCCCAGTCAACACTATGATGCGAGCTGTAAATCTCCGGCGGTTAACTGATAAACCCGATCCATCCGCCGCGCCAGTGTCAAATCATGCGTCACAATCACAAACGCGGTTTGTAACTCACTATTCAGCCCCTGCATTAGTTCAAATACCTGTTCCGCCGTGTTGTGATCAAGGTTACCCGTCGGCTCATCAGCCAGTACCGCATTTGGCTTGGTCACCAAAGCTCTGGCAATCGCAGCCCGTTGCCGCTCACCACCAGACAGCTGGCCCGGCTTGTGATCCACACGTTGCCCCAGCCCCACCTTAGTCAATATATCATCAGCCTGTTGCGTCGCATCAGCCACCGTAACACCACGAATTAACAGCGGCATCGCCACGTTTTCCAACGCAGAAAATTCGGGTAATAAATGATGGAACTGGTAGATGAACCCTAATGACTGATTACGTAACTGCCCACGTGCGGTATCCGACAGCTGATCCATACGTTTGCCCATGACTTCAACATGGCCGGTAGTAGGTAAATCCAATCCACCCAATAAGTGTAGTAGCGTACTTTTACCACTACCCGAGCTACCGACAATGGCAATTTTGTCACCCGCGTTAACCGTCAGATTGATATTATTCAACACACTGACATCCAGCTGGCCTTCACGAAAACGCTTACTCAATTGTTCACAATGAATCACCGGTTCAGCTTTATTATTACTATTAGTTGTATCAGTAACAGCAGTGGAATTTGTATTATTCATAACGTAAAGCCTCAGCGGGTTGTACTTTTGAAGCACGCCACGCCGGATAAAGGGTTGCACACACAGACATAAATAAGGAACTAAGGCCAATGATCAATACATCAACCGGATCAATACGTGATTCCAGTTCGCTGATAAAATAAGTGTCCGGCGAAATAAAATCGGTATCAAACAGGCGCTCAATCAACGGTACAATCACATCAAGATTTGCGGCTAATAACACGCCCAGCACAATACCTGCTACCGTACCGATCACGCCGATCAGTGTGCCCTGTACCATAAAAATTTTCATAATCCGGGCGGGTGATAAACCCAGTGTTCTTAAGATAGCAATATCAGCTTCTTTATCCGTAACCACCATAACCAAGGTCGACACCAGGTTAAAAGCCGCCACCGCAATAATCAGCAGCAGAATAATAAACATTACCGACTTCTGCATTTTAATCGCCGTAAACAAACCAGCATTCTGATACGTCCAGTCACTCACCCAAATATCCGGATATTGCTCCCCCAAACGCATCAGCACATCTTCGCCTGCCGCCGGAGCGAGATTAGCATCCGTCAGTCGCAAACGCAGGCCGGTCACCTGACCTTCCATTTCCAGAATTTCTGCAGCATCCTCCCTATTCACATAAGCAAATCCTTCATCATAAATCTGCATATCAATACGGAAAAT
>CALHAO010000493.1 GCA_937931765.1 uncultured Thiotrichaceae bacterium | reverse complement strand
TTCATTATATACAGGCGTAACAATCGTTACAGTTGGCCACACGTCTGGCTCTTTGCTGAAACCAGGCTTCGTACGTTTATCCAACATACGAAGAATGCTTCCAAACAGATACCTGTTCGTCCAGAGGCTAAGAAGGGTAAAATCGAAATGACAGTGATGACCTTTGCCGAGTATAAAACTGATGAAGGTAAAATTGTTTGTGAATTTAACCCGCGTATTGTTCCACACTTAATAGGATTAAGAGAAAAGTTTAGTAGTTATCCTCTCAAAAAGGCTGTCGATTTCAGTAGTAGCTATAGTTGGCGCTTTTATGAATTATTGGTGAGCTGGGCGCAGCCTAAACAACAAACTGATGGTCGTTTCATGGGGTGGATTGACCGGCAGAATGTTGCAGAACTTAGGGAAATGTTAGGCGTTCCTAGTAGCTATACGTGGGGTATGTTTCAAAAAAAGGTACTCGACAAAGTACAAATCGAACTGGCAACAAAAGCTAATATTCACTTGGATATTCAACGCATCAAAACCTCTCGGAAAATAACTCACCTGAACATCAAATTTATTGAAGATCAACAAGCTCCCCTACCACTGGAAGGAGGTAAGACGAAACAGAAAAAAGCTGCTTAATCCTCACCCCGTCAGGTGCCGATCCGTCGGTTTTTTTGTAAGCGCCAGCGCCAAAAAAAGCGTCGGGCGGCACTTGTACGGCAGCACGGCCAAAACCCAATAATTAGCGCGGGAGCGTGTACGGTCACACCCCGGACACGCTAATGAAAAATATGCTTTTGCTTTTTGAGCGCAGCGCCCAATCTCGCGCGAAGCGCACCGCACCGGTTCCCGCGAAGCGAGCGCAGCGAGACCGTCGGGAGATAAAGCCCGCCCTCGCGACCGATTGATTTGAGCGTAGCGCTGAACACCGCGCAACGCGCACCGCACCGGTTAGTGTGTATGAACGCCAGTGAAGCAACACGGCTGAATAGGCCACAGGGAGTAATAACCAGTAACGGTTATCGTTCATGGCCGTCCTTGTGTTTCACCGGCATGGAAGGAATGTGAGTGTTGAAACGATCCATATTCAGACAGTAGAGCTGCTTCATCGCTGTACGCTTTGGCTGAATGCTCATGGTTCGTTTCATAAACGGTAAATGACTGGAATGGTGGTTAAACACAATCGGTACCAGCCGGGCATGCTTGCAGGTACCCGGACTAAGGCCATTGGTTGGCGTCACAACTCGGAATATCAGTAATGTTGTTGGCAGTGACTCAGGCCGGTATCACTGGTGTCTACCAGTTATGAATTACACTTGATCTGATTCAGCTTCACCGAATCAGTTCAAAACAGCCTCTCCGGGTACAAGCACCACGGTATGATTCATCAGGTGGGCACAGGCCGTTCATGGTGCTGCTGTTATGGGCTTTGTTGTTAATGCTGAAGCTCAGACTTGTCTCATTGCAGTAACAACGAAACCATGACAGCAATGCTGCAGCCGGTAGCGTATGGAAGGATACAGATGACCATTGGATAATAGCCTGCTAAGGAGTAATGCGACTGGCTGTTATCCAATGGGCAGCTGTAGCCTGTAATACATAAAAAACATGGGTGCAAAACTTAACATAATCCGCAATTATGCGATGCCCATGTGTTCAACGAAGCTTTGCATAATTCCGGCATTATGTTCTGCTTTGCACCCCACCGGTAAAAGCTCTGTTCTTTTGACTAACTAACGTTTGTTATGCCTCAGACAAGGGCAGGTAATACATTAAGTGGCGAGTAAATACCGTTCAGTTAGTTATTAATGGCTACTATAGTATCCGGCGTGGGTGTAGAACCAATACTGTGAACAGGAAGAGTAGGGTCTGACAGCAAGCAATGAAGAAAGAGATCACCCGCAAAGTGACACCTCCGGAACAACTTGATTGGATGGCCATGAAAGAGACACAGATCGCATCGTACACTTTGTGAGACTGTTTCTGAATCAAACAGATAGCCGTGTTTTTACCATAGCTTCAGATTGACCAGTCAGCCTCTGTTATGGCAGTAATTTTCTTGAATTAGTCCGATATGTCGGTTTGGCAAAAACACCGATTATGTAACTTTTCCCATTCCACAACGGTTCCCGCGAAGGGAGCGCAGCGACACCGCCGGGAGATAAAGACCGCGCAAGCGACCGCATCAGGAGGCGCAGGGAGTAAGTACCAAGTGCGACACACGTTCCCGCCGACCTTTGGGTTTAGTTGCCCCGCAGCCAAGGCCGGAGAGAGCGGGAGCGCGAAAATTATCCGCGTTCCGCCCGCGCCGCAGCTTCATCGCGGGGCAACAAGGGCGGAACTCTGGCGGGTTATTTTCGCAGCGGGAGCGAACGGAGGCCTTGAGCGGAGGGGCAATTAAACCCAATCGGTCTATGCCGACACCTAAGCGGCGCGGCACCACCGATCCGACAACCACCACCGGTGCACGCCGCTGTTTTTCGGGGATTCGTTGCGGTAGCGAGGTCCAAAGGAACGACGGCCAATGCGTGAGCCACGAAACCCGAAAAACAAAGGACGTTCCGGTGATGCTCTTGAATACCACCGAACGCGTATTGACGGAGAACATTCCAACTAAGGATATAATTATATCCAACAGCACAGCTAATAAAACCGTAACGCATCGGCATAGGGAAATCGGAGTAATACATTTCAGCCAGCACCAGCCTGATGTACCGAAAAAATAAAACCTCAGAGGTGGCACCGTAACAGCCGTAACAGCCGTAACAGCCGTAACAGCCGTAACAGCCGTAACAGCATTTTAATGATGTTTACTACAAATTCTAATGGAATTATTGGCAATAAAGCATCACACTTGCAGACGCTCAACCGTACAGTGCAACACTCACAATGCATAGAACTACTCATTATTGGGAATAGTAGTTTGGTGAGCATCCCAGCTTCCCTAACCAATACAAAAACTCTCTGGGTTAGGGAGGCTTTTTGTATTGATCTCCCCCAGCACATGTTTTTTCAGCCAGGCACTTTAGCCGGTGGAGCGTAGCGGAACCGGTTTAAGTGCCTGGCTGAAAAAACATAAACAACTAATGGGAGCTGTGCGACCCACCGCCATGCTTTCCAGCTTGTCGCGGTTATCTTGTGGCTTGCC
>CALHAO010000492.1 GCA_937931765.1 uncultured Thiotrichaceae bacterium | reverse complement strand
AAATACTCTTAAAAATTAATCTGTTAGAATCTCCCTCTAATCACTTCAGTACCCACACACTATGTCCGAGATTGTCTTAACTACCCTGAACGCACGCTACACACACGCCTCACTGGGGCTGCGTTACCTACATAGCAACCTCGGAGACTTACAGACCCGGGCAAGCATAAAAGAGTTCACTATATCCATGCGTGAATCGGAAATAGTAGAACAATTGCTTGATAAACAACCCAAAATCATCGGGTTTGGGGTTTATATCTGGAACATCAGCGAGACTACACGCGCCGTTAAGTTACTCAAATCCATAGCTCCTGAGATAAAAATAATCTTAGGCGGGCCTGAGGTAACTTATGAACATGCAGATCAAGCCATTACGGCCTTAGCAGATTATGTGATTACCGGGGCAGGAGAGCTTAGCTTCCGGCAGCTATGTGAACAGTTACTCAATAATCAACGACCGTTAAACAAGGTCATTGCGGGGCTATCCGTCCCCCTAAAACAACTCACGATGCCTTATAACCTTTACACCGACGAAGACTTGCGCAACCGTTTTATCTATGTCGAAGCCTCACGCGGCTGCCCATTCAAATGCGAATTCTGTTTATCTTCACTGGATAAAACAGCCTACCCGTTTGAATTAGAAAAGTTTCTTGAGGAAATGGACACACTCTGGCAGCGTGGCCTGCGGAATTTTAAGTTTGTTGACCGTACCTTTAATCTGAAAGTGGCCAGCACACTGCGTATTCTGGACTTTTTTCTTGAGCGGCTGGATGAAGATACCTTCCTGCATTTTGAATTAATTCCGGATCATCTGCCCGATACCCTGAAAGAGCGCATCACACGCTTCCCACCAGGCACGCTGCAATTTGAAATTGGCATCCAAAGTTTCAATCCGGAAGTACAGCAGCTAATCAGCCGCAAACAAGATAATGAGAAATCCAAAACCAACCTGCATTGGTTACGCACTAACAGTAGTGCGCATTTACATACCGACCTGATTTTTGGCCTGCCCGGTGAAGACCTGAAGAGTTTCGCGCAAGGCTTTGACACCTTAGTCAGCCTGAATCCGCATGAAATACAAGTGGGCATCCTTAAACGCTTGCGGGGTACACCGATTATTCGCCATAGCCACGATTTCAGCATGGTTTACAACCCAGAACCACCCTATAACATCCTGAAAACGGATCGGGTTGATTATAAAACCCTGCAGCAAATGAATCGTTTTGCACGTTACTGGGACATGATCGGAAATTCGGGACGGTTTGAACAAACCTTGCCTCTGCTACTAGGTGATTCTGCGTTTGAACGCTTCTGGCAACTCACCAATTGGGTCTATGAAGCATCACAACAAACCCATAAAATCGCTCTGCCCAGACTCTTTAAACTGGTGTATCAGGGTGCAGAAGAAGTGTTGGGTATACCGGCGGATGTCTTAGAAGCTGCTATGATGGAAGACTACTCACACACCGGCCAAAAAGGGGCCATTCCCTTTATCACCACCTACACTCGGAACAAGAATACCTACACCGCTAGCCAGGATGGCCGTAATCAGCGGCAGCGGCGGCATAACGTTAAGGCGTAAAAAGCGAAATCCCCCTCGTTCCCCCTTTTACAAAGGGGGATGCCCTTCGATAAACCCAGGTTTTTGCTGGAGGGCACTCCCCTTTGTAAAAGGGGAGTCGGAGGGGATTTAAAGCTTTTGCAACATCCTTTGAAAAAGGAGGGGTCGGGGGAGGATTTTCTTTTTACAAATACTTCTTTATTTTCCCAGCAACTTCGCCCGGCGTAACACCATGCCCCATCTTCTCCCGCAACACACCCTGCTGATCAATCAGGTAAATAACCGAAGAATGATCCATAGTGTAATCCATTGATGACCCAGGTGTTTCCACCTTACGGTACAACGACCCGTATTGTTTCGCCACATGGGCTACTGTTTCGGGTGTACCACTTAAACCATGAAAATTTGGATGAAAATACTGGGCATATTGCTCAACCTTTTTTGGCGTATCACGTTCCGGATCAATAGAAATAAACAAACCACGCACTGCTGCCTGCTCAGATTCATCCAACGTAGCCATTGCTGCTTTCATTACGCCCAGCGAAGTCGGGCAAACATCCGGGCAGGACGCAAAACCAAAGTAAGCTAGCACCAACTTACCCCGATAATCCGGCAAACCAGACTTACCCCAGGGAGCCTCCAGCATAAAATCACCACCGTAAGCTTCCACACCCGTAGCAGCGACCGGCGTATTATTATCGCTACTCCACTGCTGTAACCCCCAAGCCAAGGCAATACCACCAACAAACGCCACGGAAATAAAAGCGGCATAAGCCAGTTTACTGGTTTTTTTAGATTCTGATGTCTTCTCAGTGGTCATTAGCTAACTCAATCAATACCAAAATAACAGGAACATATTATAACGCAGGCAATTCCGGTTATGCTTGCGTTAGCGCAAAGTGATTGTATTCAGTTGCAAAGGTTGTCCGGCTTGCTGCTTTTCCACTTCAGGCAAAACATCAAGGCTAGGCCAAAGCCCATTCAACAATGCCTCAGCATAAGCATTATTCTGCCCG
>CALHAO010000491.1 GCA_937931765.1 uncultured Thiotrichaceae bacterium | reverse complement strand
TGAATTGATTAATCAGGATGCGTTGGTTTATCTGCAAAGTGGTATCGAGCCTTTTGATCTGATTTTTCTTGATCCGCCCTTTCGTAAAGGTTTTGTTGATGAAGTGATGGCATTGATTCTGGCTAATGGTTTGTTAAAACCCGATGGCGTGATCTATTTAGAATATGAAGCGGAGTTCGAGCCGGATTTTAGTCAGTGGGGAATGACGTTGCGCAGGGAGACAACAGCAGGGCAGGTGGTGAGTGTATTATTGCAGTTGAGTGCCCTTAATAGCAGTCAGGTATGACGCACATCAAAAAGGGTAGTGTTGCGGACGGAAGCTGGCTCAATGGCCTCGAATTAAAACAAATCATGGTTCTGGCGCTCCCGCTGATTCTGGCTCAGATGGTGCAGATGGCGATGGCAGTTATCGATACGGTGATGGCTGGCCGCATTGATGCGCTGGCGCTGGCGGCGATTGCGCTGGGTGCAGGTATCTGGTCATTCACCATGTTATGTGGTGTGGGGTTGATGCTGGCATTGTCTCCGACCATTTCGCAGCATATCGGTGCGAATAATCATCGTCTTATCCGTGAGGAGCTACGCCAAGGCATCTGGTTGTCTCTGCTGCTCGGGTTTGTGCTGGTGGGTGTTATGTTGTCGATCGGCCAGAGTTTGCCGTTACTGGGTGTCCAGGAAGAAATTATCCCCGAAGTTCAGCGTTACCTGTTTTGGGTTAGCTGGAGTATGCCGTTTACCTGTTTGTACATGGTGCCGCGTGCCTTTAATGAATCGATGGGCAACACGCTGCCGATGTTATGGATCTGGTTGTTGCTGTTACCTTTAAATGTGCTGGGTAATTATATCTTTATGTACGGCAAGTTTGGCTTCCCAGCCTTGGGTGCGCCCGGAGCCGGATTATCGACTGGTATTCTGCAGGCACTGGCTTTCTTTATGTTGGCGACTTACACCCTCAAGGCAGCCCGTTATCAAAGCTATGACCTGGCGCGTCGCATGACGTTACCGGATTGGGCGCACATCCGGAGTTTGTTTAATCTGGGCTTTCCGATCTGTATTGGTTTAGCGATGGAGGCAGGCATGTTCATGGTGTCTACGCTGCTAATGGGGCGCTTTGGTGCTGAAACGGTGGCGGGGCACCAGATAGCGCTAAATATTGTCTCGATTACCTTCATGATTCCATTGGGTATCGCGCAGGCATTAACTGTGCGCGTGGGGCGCGCCATCGGTGCTGGGGAGATGGTTTTGGCACGTCAGCGTGGTCAATTAGGCATTGTATTGTGTGGTGGGTTAATGGCTATATCTGGTTTATACCTTTGGTTTTTTGGTGAAAGTCTCGCTGCTCTATATACGCCGGACAATACGGTGGTCGCTATTGGTGCTCATTTCCTAATGTTTGCGGCACTTTTCCAGTTAGGTGATGGTTTACAGATTGGAGCTAGCGGTGTGCTGCGTGGTTATAAAGATACGCGGGTTCCAATGTTTATTAATACCGTGAGTTATTGGTTGGTGGGCTTGGCGACCGGTGTTTACCTGAGTATGTATACGTCTTTGGGGGCGGATGGCCTGTGGATTGGGATTGTCATCGGCCTGTTTACTGCGGCGGTGGTGTTAAATGGCCGTTTTTATTTATTAAGTCGGCGATAAATGGTTTCTTACTGTGAAAGTCGCAGGCTTTCATGCTTGGGATGACATTTTTTATGTGCATTACTGTACAGATTTAAGTGTCATAGCGTTACACTAAAGCTTCAAAGATAAACAACACACTGGTGACTAAGATGCAGGCATTAGACAGAATTATTCAAAGAGCGAAAGCTTCTCCTAAACGCATCGTTCTTCCTGAGGGCTTTGATAGCCGCATTATTCAGGCAGCAGCACGTATTCATAAAGACGGTATCGCTGATCCTATTTTGCTGGGGGAAAGTGAGCAGATTATGCGGCGGGCGGAAAAGGTAGGTGTTGATGTCAGTCATATCGAGATTATTAATCCGGCTAATTCTGACATGCTACTGGAGTTTGGTGAGTTGGTTTATCAGCTACGTAAAACAAAAGGTATTGACCGCAAACAAGCCAATGAGCTGGCAAAAACACCGTTGTGGTTTGGTAATTTATTAGTGAAAACCGATTATGCGGATGGTTCGGTGTCCGGTGCGGTACATTCCACGGCTAATGTGGTGCGCACAGCTATCCGGGCGTTAGGTGTCAGGCCGGGTGCAAAAATGGTATCCAGTTTCTTCCTGATGGTATTTGATCAGCCATACCATGAAACACTTAAAGGCTCAGCGCTATTTGCAGATTGTGCTTTAATCGTTGAGCCGACAGCTGAGCAAATGGCTGAAATTGCCTTAGCTACGGCGAATAATGCCCGTGTTTTACTGGAAGATGACCCGCGTGTTGCCATGTTGTCATTTTCAACCAGCGGTAGCGCCCGTCATCCGAAAGTGTCTAAGGTGCAACAGGCAACGGACATGGTAAAAGACCGCGATGCGACGATCCAGGTGGATGGTGAAATACAGTTCCATGCAGCTGTGCAGCCTAAAATTGCAAAACATAAGGTGATTGATACGCAGGTGCATGGGCGCAGCAATGTATTCGTTTTCCCTTCATTGGAAGCTGGGAATATTGCGTATAAAATGATTCAGCTGGCGGGTGGTGCGAAAGCTATCGGGCCATTTTTGCAGGGACTGAATAAGCCAGCTAACGACTTACCACGCAGTTGTTCAGTGGATGATATTTATTACACGATTGCGGCAACCTCTGTTTTGGCAAATAAGTCGACACCTTCTGTAATAGGCTAAATGCT
>CALHAO010000490.1 GCA_937931765.1 uncultured Thiotrichaceae bacterium | reverse complement strand
TGGCGGCAGCTGCCTGGCAACGGGGTGAGGCTGTTGATGCTGAATTGGCTCAGCCGGTTTACCTGCGTAATAAAGTGGCTGAGACTACCCGTGAGCGGGCGATGAAATCTTAGCCTTATCATAGCTTTCTGACGCCCTGTTTGGTGAAACGGGCTATACTCATCATGGATGTGCAGAGAAGCAGATTAACCCTGCGGTTGAAATCTATTTGAACTTTGTCTTCATAACTAATTACTAATATAAGCGCATCGGGCAATGTTATTTATCCATTGTTTTGCACCTCAGGCACTTTTGGCAGCGGATTTGTAAAAAGAATACGCCTAACATATCGATATATTACAACGGTTAACTCAGTATTTATCAGGGAATTATGATGATAACAAGGAATGTTTTGGGGCTAACAGGTATTGGTTTGTGTCTGTTATTAGGTGGCACTTCTGCTGTCAATGCTACTTCGGCTGAAAAAGCAGCCGATAAAAATCCGCAAACCCTCAAGTTAAGTGAACAGAAAGCGCATCACCCTTGTGCACGGAAGTCTGCGAAGGCCTTAAATAAAAAGGCATTTCCTTTTCTGCAAAGTATTCACACCCATGCTAAAAAGTACGGTGTTGACCATGACCTGGTTAAATCAGTAATTACTATTGAATCCTGTTATCGACAGAAAGCATTGTCACCCAAGGGTGCACAAGGTTTGATGCAGTTGATTCCGGCTACGGCGGAGCGCTTTGGTGTCAGTAATGTGTATGATACCGACCAGAATGTGCGGGGTGGTACAAAATACCTAAGCTGGCTGAGTAAGCGGTTTAATGGTGACCTGCAGAAAGTGTTGGCAGGCTACAATGCCGGAGAGGGTCGGGTTGACCGGTACAATGGTATTCCACCTTTCCGTGAAACCCGTAATTATGTGCATGATGTGTTGCTGGTTTACAAAAAATTGAAAGCTCAGAAGCAACAGGTGGTACAGGCACAAACGGCGCAGGAAGCCGCAAAAAAGCAGGCTAAACTCGCCCAGGAATATAAAAAACAACGTTTAGCCCGGCAACGTCAGGCACAATTGGCTGAACAAAAACGTTTAGCTGCAATGACACCGGCTCAGCGTAAGCGGGCAGCCAGGCAGGCACAGTTAGTGCAACAAATGCGTCAGCGGCAGCAACCCGAGCGTCAGCAACAGTTGGTCGCACAAATGCGCCAGCGCCAACAGGCCGAGCGACAAAAACAGTTGGTGCAGCAGGTGCGTCAGCAACAAAAAAGACGTGCGGCATTGTCAGATCAGCAGGCTTCCCAGACACATGAAATTATCACCGGCCAGATGTCCAGGCCGATCAGAGTACAGCAGCAGCCTCAGACACCGGTACTCAGAAAGGTAAGTAAGAAGATTGTGCGGAACGCAGACGGGACAGTGGTAGCGCCACAGAAAACGGCAAAAAGAGTTCAGCGCACTTATGCCGCACCGTTCAAGCCGGGACGCGCTGGCCGGGCGGCCAACAAACAACGCGCCCCGCAGCTATATAAGCAACAATAAGCCGGTAGTTGGCTTATTGCTCCTCTTCATAAATCAGGTAATCAGTCGCTGTCATACCCAGTGACTGATAAGTCTGTTGGGCTTTCAGGTTATCTTTCTCGACGTATAAGCGGAAGCCGCAGATATTACCGTCTTGCGCTGCCAGTGTTTTGACCATGCCGTATAATTGGCGATAGATACCTTGTCTGCGCCATTCCTTGCGAATATAGACACTTTGTATCCACCAGAACAATCCATTACGCCAGTCGCTCCATTCGCTGGTCACCATCAGTGAACCGATAAGTTGTCCATCTTGCTCAGCCACCAGATAATAGCCATAAGCGGGATTGGCAATCATGTTTTGCACGCCACCCAATATGGTCTCTGGTTGCAGGGTTTTAGCCTCGGTTTCCATGGCCATCAGGCTATTGAAGTCGGCGATGGCCTGCGCATCTTGGGCGTTTGCCTGGCGGATGTTGATGGGTGATTGGGGCATGCTTATATCCTGTTTGGTCATCTGTTGCTGTTGTAGATCCAAAGACTATCATAGATAATCCAAGCCCTTTCCCAGCCAATGTAAAAATAACAATGAGCAGTCTTCTACGTTCTGGTGCAGTCATCAGCGCCATGACTATGGTTTCCCGTGTACTCGGTCTGGTGCGGGATATGATTATTGCCCGCTATTTTCCAGTGGGCGGCGCTACTGATGCGTTTTTTGTCGCGTTTAAAATCCCCAATTTATTACGGCGTTTTTTTGCTGAAGGTGCGTTTGCGCTGGCGTTTGTGCCGGTGTTATCCGAATATAAAGAAACCCGTAGCCGCGAAGCGTTGAAAGATCTTATTGATCATGTGGCCGGTGCGCTGGGGCTGATTCTGTTGATTATCAGTACGGTAGGCATGTTGGCCGCCCCTTTGTTGGTGAATGTATTCGCGCCTGGTTTTATGGATAAGCCGGATGCCCGCCCGGATCTGGCAGCGGATATGTTGCGTATCACTTTCCCTTATATTCTGTTTATATCGCTGGCCGGTTTGCTAGGCGGTATTCTTAATACGTTCAAACACTTTGCGACACCTGCGTTCGCGCCTGTGTTATTAAATGTAGTGTTGATTGTGGCGGCTATCTGGGTAGCGCCTTTATTTGATGAGCCGGTGATGGCCTTAGCCTGGGGTGTGTTTTTCGCAGGTATCGCTCAGATGTTGGTGCAGGTTCCCATTCTACGCAAAATGGGTCTGGTGCCACGCTTTCGTTACCGTAAGGCGCATGATGGTGTAAAGAAGATCATGAAGCTGATGATCCCGGCTTTGTTTGGTTCATCCGTCGCGCAATTGAACTTGGTGATTAATACTGTGATCGCCTCCTTCCTGATGGTGGGCAGTATTTCATGGCTGTATTACTCCGACCGTTTTGTTGAGTTGCCCTTGGCCATATTCGGTGTGGCGTTGGGCACAGTGATTCTGCCAAAACTATCCGGTGATCACGCCAATGCTGACTCCAGCCAGTTCAGTAGCACTATGGATTGGGCGCTGCGGCTGGCTTTATTGCTGGCGGTTCCGGCAACTTTGGGTCTGCTATTACTGGCTAAACCCATTCTGGCAACTGTGATGATGTACGGTGAATTCAGGTGGTTAGATGTGGAAATGGCGGCGATGAGTCTGCGGACTTATGCGTTGGGTTTACCGGCCTTTATTTTGGTTAAAGTGTTAGCACCAGGCTTTTATTCGCGACAAGATACCCGCACACCCGTGAAGATCGGTATTATCGCTATATTCTCCAATATGTTATTGAATTTGCTGATTGTACTACCATGGTATTTGTCCGGTAAGGTAGGTGCTCACGCAGGCTTGGCACTTGCTACAGCTTTGGCCGGTTATATCAATGCAGGACTTTTGTTCTATTATTTGCGCAAAGACAATATCTTTAATCTTCAGCACGGTTGGCTGAAACACCTTGGACGTATTCTGGTGGCTACGGTGACTATGGTTGTGTTGTTATGGTTGCTTAATCCGGATGGGCTATGGTGGCAGGCCGCGTCTGGGTTGGAGAAAATAGGCTGGCTGGCCATGCTGATTAGTGTTGCACTGGCTGGATATTTCGCTACGCTACGCTTAAGTGGTATTACTGCCCGGCAAATGTTGGGTCGATGAGAGTGTCAGGGTGAGCCTGAGTCATGGATGACAGGATATTTACAATGGAGTTTGCACTATGAAAAAGCTGTTACTGACAACAGCTGTGTTAGTCGTATTGCTGATAGCTGCATGGCTTGGGGCCAGTTGGTTTATTGGGCTACAAACCGAAAAGCAGGTTAGGCAGTACTTACAGGCCACTGACGGACAACATGCTTTAGTCGATTATCAACGTTCATTGCTGAATTCACGTGTGGTGACGCGTCTCAATGTCAGCCAGACTCCACTGGGGCAATGGGTAGATAACCTGCCGCTGGTGCATGAGGTGATGCATGGCCCAATCATCTGGCAGTCTGAACCCCGTCCAGCTTTATTGTATTGGAAAACCCGCCTTGATCAAGGTGCATTAGATGAGTCTGTCCGTGAGTTAGTGGATACGGCATTCGCTGCTAAGCCTCCGTTTTTGGCTGAAACAGAGGTGGACTTTAATCAGATTGCTACTTATCAGCTTCAAATGCTGCCTTTGCAAGCCGCCAGTGATGAGGGCAAACTAAGTTTTGCGCTGGACGGCTTGCAGTTGTATGGGCAATGGGCCGCACAGAGTATAGGCACTTCACAGGCTGTGCTTCCTGCCACTTTTGAAATGACAACAGGCCCGTTGGCACTGGGTAGTGATGAGATAACTATTTCGTTACCATCATTGACAGTAAATAAAGCTGATTCTGGTGTTGCTGATGAAGTGACTACGCAAGCAGCAGGCGTTTCTGTGTCTTTTCCCGAAGAGCCTGAGCCAGTGCTGTTTAATCTTGCCGGGCGCACAACAACAGAAGTCAACGGCAATGATGTACAAGGTGATATTAAGCTCAGCCTTGATCAGTTTTCAGGCCTGACTTATCCATTAAAACAGCTGGATTTAAAGCTGGATTTTTCCGGTATTAGTCAGCCTGCGCTAGCTGAAATTAACCGTTTGCAAAACCGGATGCAGGATATAGAAGCGCAGCTAGACCCTGGTGATGAGGAAATGGATTTACCGGAAGCGCGGCGGCAGATGACGCAGCTGGACATTGAGTTACGTGATGTAGCGAATCAATTGTTGGCTGTTTTATTTAAGAAGGCGTTGCAGGCAGATAAAACACAGCTGAATTATGAGCTTAACGTGATGACTGATCAGGGTGGGATTATGCATACTGCCAAGTTGCGTTATGCTGGAACTGATAAGCCTGTCGTGTTGGCAGATTTGGTGGCAACGGGTGTGCCGGGTTTGATTCGTTTTATCCGGGGAGACATTGCATTCAAAATAGCTGAGACTGCATTGCCTGCTGAATTTGATGTGTTGTTGTCTTATCCGGTGGAGCAGAAAGGACTGGTTGAGTCTGATGGCGAATATCGGATGGACTTACGCCTGTTGAAAAGTGATATGGAACTGAACGGGCGGGTGATCGAATACGGCGAACTGTGGGGTAAATTTATGCCGCCTTCGATGCTGGCTGAGGATAACAACCGTATCCCGGCTGATGTGTGGGATCTGGTGGAAACTCAGGGTTTGAGTGATGAGCTGATTAGAGAGCTGGAGTCTCGGGATGATATTTCGGCTGAGTCGCTGGAAATATTTAAGCAACTTCAGGAAGCCTCAAAGGTTTTGCAGGATTAATGGG
>CALHAO010000489.1 GCA_937931765.1 uncultured Thiotrichaceae bacterium | reverse complement strand
GAACATAAAAATACGGTAAGGTCAGTCAGCTTCAGCCCGGACGGCAAAACACTGGCCACCGGCTCCTACGACAACACCGTGAAACTCTGGGATACCAGCCAGCGACGCTTACTACATACTTTCGAGGGGCATAAAAGCCTGGTTCTATCAGTCAGCTTCAGCCCGGACGGCAAAACGCTGGCCACCAGCTCCGATGACAACACAGTGAAACTCTGGGATACCGACCAGCGACGCTTGTTGCACACCTTCGGGGGACACACTAACTGGGTAAATTCAGTCAGCTTCAGTCCGGACGGCAAAACGCTGGCCACTGGCTCCTATGACAACACGGTGAAACTCTGGCATACCGATCAGCGACGCTTACTGCACACCTTCGAGGGGCATAAAAGTCTGGTTTTATCAGTCAGCTTCAGCCCTGATGGCAAAACGCTGGCCACCGGCTCCGATGACAACACGGTAAAACTCTGGCATACCGGTCAGCGACAATTGCTACACACTTTCGAGGGACATAAAAGTCTGGTTTTATCAGTCAGCTTCAGCCCGGACGGCAAAACACTCGCCACCAGCTCCTCTGACAACACGGTGAAACTCTGGCATATCGACCAGCAACGCTTGCTGCACACATTTGGGGGTCATACTAACTGGGTAAATTCAGTCAGCTTCAGCCCGGACGGCAAAACGCTGGCCACCGGCTCCTATGACAACACGGTGAAACTCTGGCATACCGGCCAGCGACACTTGTTGCACACCTTCAAAGGGCATAAAAGCCTGGTTTTATCAGTCAGCTTCAGCCCGGACGGCAAAACACTCGCCACCAGCTCATCTGACAACACGGTGAAATTCTGGGATACCGACCAGCAACGCCTGCTACACACATTGATTGGCGGGATCAATGGCAATTGGTTAAGCCGCGACAGCAAAAACTTTCAGCGGGGCGACGATGGCAGCCTGTTTTTGAAGCGCAGTGGCCCAGATTGGCAGCCCACTTTACCCAAAAACTTCGCTAAAGATAAGGTATCTGCGCCCACCTTATCTTTCGACAACCAAACCTTCATCACTCTGGCCAGCGGTGAAACCCAAGACCTAACTTTTGAGGTCACCAACACATCACAACAGAATTTGTATTGGCCACAAATACAACTAGCCGAAAACACCTCCTTTCGCCGTCACTCCTTTCCCAGCGAAGCCCCGAACATCATCGAACCGGGCAAAACCACCCGCATTCACGCCAAAATCAGTACGCACCTGGATAATCCACCACAGCCAACACAACAGACTCTGAAACTACGCTTGGTAGCACCCAACCAGACTGCCAGTAACTGGCTGGAAATTCCGGTACAAGTCAACACGCCACAGCTGGAACTCATCGAAGCCACCTTAGTCACCATACCCAGCTCACAACAAGGAAAAAAAGACACCAAGATCCTAAATATCCGCGTAGACAACAAAGGAACTCAGGCCATTGAAAACACCTTCTTCAAACTAAGCGTGCCTGGCCTGCCAAAATTCGATATACAAAATGCCCAAAACCCAATTCAACCCGGTGACTTTATCGAGCGCTCCTTCCCAATACCCGAAAGCTTTAAACCCCCCAAAGACCTGAAAATCAACCTTGATGTCAGAAATGCCGCTTTACCCTTCATGATCTGGAATTTCGATGCGCCAGTAACACTACCCAAACCACCAATATGGATGTACGCCGGACTAGCCTTATTAGCCATGCTCAGCGCTTTCGGTGCTTTCTATTTCCGCCGCTATCGCCACCCATTACTACTTGGCCTGAGCGATGAACCACAATTTTTTTTGAAATTACCGCTGGAACAACTACCAGAAGCTCAGCAACGCTTACAACAAACCAAACGACTAGAAACGGTATTATCAGATGTATCAGTCAGCCCAAAAACACTACAAAACGCATTAGACTTCACTAACTGGTCAACACCAGAAAAAACGGAATACGTACGGCAACGGATCGGCGGAACACTGGAAAATACCCTCACCCTAAAAACCCCAGAAGGCTTTCCCCTAAACATAAACAAATTGCTACTATGCTTCCCCGAAGCAGAAGCCCCCGAAGACGTTTTCCAAACCCTAAAAACCAACCCATCAACACAAAACAAAATCACCCTGATAATCGGCCCCGACAGCGCCTACCAACGCAAACTCTACAACACCACCAAACAACTCGATAACAAATGGGTAGGGGTGTGATTAAAAGTGTGGCGTGATTTTTCACCTTATGCAGCTTCACAGGCCGTAAAGTCTTGCCAATACTGCTGCCATTCCTGATTAGCCCGCTCTACTCTCAGTGCGAGCATCGCTTCTGCATTAGCTGCATTCCACCATGCGCCTGGTAACTTTAAGCGTTCCTGGATGATATAGCGATGAGCACTCTCAATTTCTCCTGACCCAATGGGTAGCTCCTGTTCGAGTGCCCGTTGATAATCCAGTTGATCTGTCCGGTTACTGAGATAACGGTAGGCCGTTCTTACCGGTGCTTCAGCATCCGGCGTAGCGGGTGACTCACAATAGGATTCCAGCTCCTTTAACACGGTCATCGTGTCCGACTGTTTAAGACGCTGCTTTTGCTGCTTTCGCCAAGCCACCGACTGATCCGGCGAGCAGGCCGGTGCTGCTGCCGCCAGGTACTCGCAGGCATGGTATAAGTCGACAAGGTAAGTACCTTGTGCGCCAAACTGTTCTTCCATCTGGTTCGCGATCCACACGGCACCATCGCCCACACCATGAACCTTGGTTTTTTGTCCAAACCCCGCCAGTACGGCACAGCGCAGTAGTTGCCGACCCCCGCCTGCCGGGCCATGCTGAAAAGAAACCCCAAATTTGGGGGTGGCTGATCCTTTAGGATGAGCCAGTGCCAACTTGGCTTCCTGCCACTGGAGTGTTTTATGTTTACGTCGGTCAGGGCAGGCTTCATCGGCCACCATGATCGGAATAAAGCTGCCATCCGTTTCAACAATCAGTTGATCACAACCGCTAGCTTGAGACCTGTCCGGAATGGATTGTTGCCGCTCCCGCATTCGCTCACCATGATGCAGCGTAATCTGACGCAGGCTGCTGGCAGGCAAGGCCACACCGTAGTGTTCTTTCAATTTTACCTGAGCACGGCCAAAGGCATGATCTGCCCCGAAATCAACAACAATGCGTTGTAAGGGTTGCGAGTAACTACGCGGTATGACACCGGATGAAATGCAGAAAGGGCGAATCTGGCGGCAGTTGTCTCTTAACAGCGGTTCAACGACATGGATAGTGCCAAAGCTACTGTGCCAATGTAGCGATTTTTTTTCCCCGGCGCTGAACACCGGGTACTGATAATGCCTCATCGGTACTGTGTGTTATTTGTCGCTCGGCCCATCCCTGTAGCACATCATTACCCATCTGACGGAGTTCGTCGATAACCTTCTGCTCGGCTGCATCTGCACGTTTCATGTCACCACCTGCATCGGTAACAACGGCTAGCAGGTTGATCATACGAGCCTTTAGCTTGGGGTGCGCATTGAGTTGTTTCAGAAGTAATTGGTCAGACTGATCAGGTGAAGGCATAACTGACTCCGGTTAAAATAGAGATTTATAGTTTAACTCAAACGCCACACTTTTAATCACACCCTGACAACTACGGTGGATTAAAGCAGCCCTCAGTCAATTCAGGCTGCTTCAGCTTCAAGTCAGCTCGCCCAAGTATCATAAAAAATAATAAGGCAATAAATAAAAATAGCAACAGCTGAATATTCTCTGCAACAACTCATAACCATGCACCACTATTGCCGTGACCAGCACCCATTCATTTTTAAGGTTCACCATGAATAAACTTCAGCCTCGACGGCAAAACCGCAAACGTCTGTTTTTTATGGGTGGTTTAGCCACCTTATTGTTAACAGCTCAGGCTAGTTTGAGTGTGCTGGCTAACACCACGGCTGCGCCGGTAGTTAATACCACTATTTCACTATCCAAGACGGGTTCGGAACCATTCGATGATAAGACCTGGAACCCGGTTGCTGTCACTGATGCGGGGCTGGATCAGTTCGCAGACAACGACACGGTGCGCATGCAGGACTCGATCACTTACAAAGTTGAAGTTTCGGTTAATGATGCAGCGGTTGATAATCTG
>CALHAO010000488.1 GCA_937931765.1 uncultured Thiotrichaceae bacterium | reverse complement strand
AGAATTTCAGAGGCACGCATGTAATTAATAGAAATACCTAAATCTTCAACCGCTGTCTCAGGGTAGTCTCTTGTCATCGCCAAAGGCACACGAATATGCCGGGACAATACTACGGCGACTTCCTGTTCGGTTAAAACACCGAGTCGCACCAGCACACTGCCGATAGGTTGATTGATTTCAGCCTGAGCACGTAGAGCACGCTCCAGGTCAGAAGGTTTGATTTTACCTAATTGTACGAGTCGTTCGCCAAAGCGAAGAATCGGTGGTTCCGCTATTGCAGCCGTCATAATAATTATTTTTTATATTTTTTATTTGCTGGTTATCTGGCTTAGCACCTGTACAAGCCCACAAGTTATCGCTAAGTACGCATGTATCCTACCATGCTTCTCATTAATTCATCCTAATAGATTCTATTTATCCGGGAGAAACTTGCAAGCGATTTCTCCCGGACGGTCAATTATACTACAACTTACACACCAGACATGAACACCGCACTACCGATACCCACCACCATCATGGCGATAATAGCAACAATCGTAATCAGCGTCAGGATACCCATCAGCTTCCAGAAACTGGCTTGCTGTGACAGTGCCACCTCAAGATCAGTTACCTGCATACCAGCAACAGCCCGCTTAATTGAACCGGCGTAACGCAATAGATAGAGTGAGGCCATGAAATAGATAACACCCAGAACAAGGTAAAACACACCCATGCCGATGATCATGCCACCACCAAACATCCCTAAACCGTCCATACCCTCCATGCCGCTGCCCATCATACCGCCACCCAATAACATGGGCACAGCCGCAATCACCATGAACGCAGAGCCGATAAAGCCCAGAATAGCTAACAATAGAACCCAGGGGCGGGTTTTGCGCAATGAACTAACGATGCTGTCAGTCATCAAACCACCACCTCCGCTGACATCACGAACGGTGGATTTTGGTGGAGCGTATGCATCTTGAGTGCTCATTATTGTTCCTTTTATTAGTTTGAAATATTATTAAGGACTAACTATAGAACAGCTTCTTACTTCCGTCACACTGCGTTGATGATTGGACACTCCGGGTACAACTCGAACACAAATAGATCAACAATTGTGCGTTCATCCAGAAAACCATGAGTGCTGACACATTATTCTATATTTTTTTATGGATAGTGCTACCCTTACCAGCAGCTTGCTTAACCCCAAATTTGTTTTAATTTTGTAAGAAATTATGAAGAAAATACTGATACAACAGTTGTTTATTACAACACTCGTGCTCTGCCTGCCCCATGCCGCATTGGCAGAAGATAAGCAATCCACCACAGACAACACACCACGCCAGTCAACCATGATCATATTGGATGGTTCCAACAGCATGTGGGGGCAATTACAAGGCATCAATAAAATTGTCACCGCCAGAGAAAGTCTGAAAACCTTGCTGGAAAATGCGCATGGCAGCATTAACTTCGGCCTGCTGACTTACGGCAACAAGAAAAAAGGCTGTAACGATTTTACGTTGGTCAGTAAACCGGAAGATTACGACAAGAAGAAAATGCTGCGGAACATCAGGAGGATGAATCCTCGTGGTCGTTCTCCAATTGCTGACGCACTGAAACAGGCTGCAAAAAACCTGCCTGCTGAAAATGCACATATTCTGTTAGTCAGTGATGGTGAAGAAAGTTGTGGCGGCGATCCTTGTGCGGTGGCTAAGGAGTTACGTCAATCTAATCCCGGCTTACAAATTGATGTCATCGGCTTTCGTGATGAAAAAGAAGCCCAGCTGGAATGTATCGCAGAAAATGGTAATGGTGCATTTGTTGTTGCAGACAATACGGAGCGTCTGAAAACGTTATTGGATGGCGTACAGGCTAAGGCCCGCATAATAGGTAACGCCACCAGCACAATAGTGGATGACAACTTACCTGGCAGCATTGAAGTCAGCATAAAATCCACCCATACCGGCGGTGCACCTTCGCGAGCCAATTTCTCAATTTATAGACCGGATGGCAGCAATATCGCTAATTTCACTTCACGCATACAAGTTAAAGAATACCTGGAGCCAGGGGAATACCGCGTTAAAGCACAGTGGAAAGGTCAGAGCTATACCAACAAGGTGATTGTTCAGGCCGGAAAAACCAGTATTTTACAATTTGATGCCTCGCAATCCGGCATGCTAAGACTCAGCTCGCTGAACTCAAATAAGGAAGTCGTTAAAGCCAACTACAGTGTTTATCTTGCAAACGGGGATTTCATTTCCCGACATGTGCACCAAGATAATGTTGATCTACGGATTCCTGCTGATGAGTACCGCATCAAAGCCGATTTTGACGGCACGATACAGGAAAAAAATATCAGTATCGAACCTAATGCAGACAACAACCATGTCTTCCAGTTCGAGTAGATAACAAAAAAAACCAGAAATTTTTCAAATTTGTCAGAACTACACTATTGCAGCACTGTCCAAAACCATAGATAGTTACTATCGGGGCTAACCCGTATACGCAATTATACTAATGATATAAATAATGAATTAAGGAGTTTTCCAATGAAAAGAACTGCGACCTTTAAAATTGCAGCGGCAACAGTAATCACCGGATTAGTCATGACAGGCTGCGGTGCTAACAACGCACAACTGGGTTCTACTACCGGTGCCGTCCTGGGTGGCGTTATCGGCAATCAATTTGGTAAAGGTAAAGGCAGAACAGCAGCCATTATTGCTGGTACTGTTATTGGTAGTGCGATTGGCGGCAACATCGGCCGTAATATGGATGCACAGGATCGTCAGTACGTAAACAACGCAGTTTATAGCGGCCAACAAACCAGCTGGCAGAATCCGACCACCGGTCACAGCTACACAGCTACACCGGGACAGGTTTATAACACAACGACTCAACAAGGCCAGCAAACTGTTTGCCGCCCTGTAACTGTCGTGGGTTTTGTTGATGGACAGCAGCAAAATATTCAGATGAATGCTTGCCGTGATAACAACGGTCAGTGGCGTTCTACTCAATAAT
The DNA here is from genome assembly GCA_937931765.1 of uncultured Thiotrichaceae bacterium. Taxonomy (GTDB): domain Bacteria; phylum Pseudomonadota; class Gammaproteobacteria; order Thiotrichales; family Thiotrichaceae; genus Thiolinea. The sequence continues at coordinate 1,698 of CALHAO010000488.1, read as the reverse complement.
AGCGCTATAGCCAAAGCTTTAAATGCTTAACAATCCGGCTTCAGTGACATGCCTGAGCCGGATTTTTAGTGTTTGATTATCCGACCCTTACTCAGTCCACGCCATAAGTACGCTGCACATAGGCATCCACCATCGCCTGAAATTCATGTGCAATATTATCACCTTTCAACGTTACTGTTTTCTCGCCGTCTTCATAAACCGGGGCAACCGGCGTTTCTCCACTGCCAGGCAAGCTAATGCCAATATTCGCATGTTTGCTTTCACCAGGGCCGTTTACCACGCAACCCATGACCGCAACCGACATACTCTCAACACCTGCGTATTGCTCTTTCCAGGTCGGCATTTGTTCACGTAACCAGTTCTGAATCTGCTCCGCCAACTTCTGGAAATAATCACTGGAGGTGCGCCCACACCCCGGACAAGCTACAACCTGTGGTGTAAATGAACGCAAACCCATCGCCTGTAGTATTTCCTGCCCAACAATGACTTCTTTCTCACGTGGCGCACCCGGCTCGGGCGTCAATGAAATACGGATAGTATCGCCAATACCTTCTTGTAACAGAATGGATAATGCAGCAGTTGAAGCCACTATACCTTTGCTGCCCATCCCGGCTTCTGTCAGCCCTAAATGTAGGGGGTAGTCACAACGGCTGGCCATATCACGATAAGCCCGAACCAAGCCTTGCACGCCACTGAGCTTACAGGACAGGATAATATGATCGTGTGGCAACCCATATTCTTCAGCTTTAGCTGCACTGGTAAGGGCAGATTCGATTAAGGCTTCATGCATGAGGTCTTCCAGCTCAAGCGGTTGGCTCAGCTTTGAGTTTTCATCCAATTTACGTGCCAATAATTCCTGATCCAGCGACCCCCAGTTCACACCAATGCGCACCGGCTTGTTATATTCACAGGCAAACTCAATCATTTGAGCGAACTGTTCATCCCGGCGCTTGCCGCGTCCGACATTACCTGGGTTTATGCGGTACTTAGCCAAAGTTTGTGCACATTCGGGCACAGCCGCCAGTAATTTATGGCCGTTATAATGAAAATCGCCAATCAACGGTACAGGAGAACCCATCTTATCCAGTCGTTCAACAATCTCTGGTACAGCCTGTGCCGCCTCCAGCGTATTAACAGTAATTCTCACCAATTCAGAACCAGCTTGCGCAAGCTCAGCACACTGCACAGCAGTCCGGACAACGTCGGCTGTATCAGTATTCGTCATAGACTGAACCACGACAGGAGCATCGCCACCTACCACGACACCAGCCACATTAACAGCAACTGTTTTATGGCGTTTCAAAGCATTATGTACTGACATTGGCGGTTGATACCCAAGCTGAATAAAGAGCCTGTAATTATGCCCGATCCAAGCAAAAAGTTCATAGCAGAAGTGGAAGGAAATTGTTTACATTAAATATAATTATGGTATGTTGACTGTCCAATCAGTCGGTGGAGTCTTCCGATTGATCACAAATAAATATTCCCTTAAATCAGGATACATATGACCCAATCAGAACCCTATGTCCGATTTCGTGAGGTCCAGAAAAGTTACGATGGTGAAATACTGGTCGTAAAAAATCTCAATCTGGACATAGCTCCTGGTGAATTCCTTACCATGCTTGGCCCTTCAGGTTCAGGGAAATCAACGTGCCTGATGATGTTGGCAGGCTTTGAGCCAGCTACCAACGGTGAAAT
>CALHAO010000487.1 GCA_937931765.1 uncultured Thiotrichaceae bacterium | reverse complement strand
ACAGAGAACAGAAAACGTTTAATCTTCAGCTCTTTAATATTCCTGAAACGCAGATCGGTACGATGCAAAACCTGCTTATTGTTCAGCCAGGTACGGATCTGTCCATTACGCTGCCCCGGTGTATTGAGGCGAACGAAGGTTTTAATTTGATACCACTTCCCCTTTTCAATCAGTGAGTTATCCCATTCCAAAAAATCACCAAAATGTTTAGGCTGGTCGACATGGTAAACGTATTGCCCCATTTTACCGTGACTGTCCCACATAGCACGCACACTCCAACCATCTGTGCCGGTTGGTTTGCCGCCGCCAGTGCCGCCTTTATCGCTACCCACACCGGGTAATTTCCCACCCAATACAAAGTCAAAATTCTTTGGGAATTTCACCCAGTAAGAATAATAAATACTGTCCAGACCAATCCCCAGATCTGGCTTCCAGTTATAACAACCCAGATCATTTCCACAACCCGAACGGTATTTCGGCAAATTCAGGCGCAGACTTTGTTTGCCATCACGTGCTTCTTTGCCATTCACAATGCGGCTTTTTTTCAGCCCCATTTCCCAGTCCGGACAGTTCCAATCACGCAGATAATCCTTCTCGGTATACGCCCCCGGACGATTATCATTGAAATGAATATAAAAAGGTTTACCAGAACTGATTGGTGATTTTCCCGAACAAAAAGCCTTGGCCCGAAAGGCTTTATAGCCAATATTTTCACCCTTTTTAAGCGCCTTACGCCCCGGATCTTTCAGACCACGCAGATAGACCCAAACCGGATGGTTAGCCGGTGGTTCAGCCGCACCATTGTACAACACCACAATTTTGTCCCAGCGATTAAGATTATGCCGTGGATTCCATTGTAATTTGGCGGCAAAATCGAAAGGTTGTTTAGGGTTATTGGTACGCATGAAACGCACATCCTGCAAGTGTGCAGGTACATTCTGTTGTATCGGTTTAGCTGTTTGTGCCACTGATTTAGTCGGTGCTGTTTCCGCCAGTGCAGCACACGATAAACCGGCCAACAGCAGAATAGCTATTAGTGATTTTTTCATAATAATTATAATCTTTACATCCCTGTATTTATTAACGGAAGAAGTGGTAGTCAGGGGACTATTGGTTACCTCTCCCAGCCCTACACAATAGGGTATACAGATTGCGTGGGGGTATCAATGCCACCGTAATCAATAATAATCATATCCCCCATGAAATTTACCTATTAAATAGCGGAGTAAACTGGCTACCCTGGGATATGCTTACCGGAAAAGCCAATATCCCAATACAGCCCCACCATCATCTCCAGACCCTCACGTAACACAGGTTTCAAGGCATGTTCATTAGGCGCATGCTGGGAGCACCCCGGATAAGAGTGCGGTATCCACACAGTCGGCAAGCCCAACACGTCTGAAAAGGCATCATTGGGAATGGTGCCGCCAAGGTTGGGCAAACGCACCGGAGCCTGGCCAATGCTATCTTCAATCGATTCAGCGACAAAATTTACCCAAGGGTGTGTCGGGTCCATGCGCGTTGCTTTAAACAACTCCGCTCCCTGTTGCTCGATTTCAATATCATCGAACCCACGCTCATCCAAATGACGGCGTAATTGCCCCAGCATTTGATCCGGCTCATAGCCAACGATAAAGCGCAGCTGACACATGGCATTAGCCTCGCCATGAATCGCATTCACTGGTTTGAAGGGGTTACCACAGGACAAGGTCAAAACGGCAAAGCTATTACAGCCATAAAGTCGCTCTGCCGGGGTCAGGCCGGGTTCGCCCCAGTCTTCATCAACGGTGACACCTTCTTCAGGCCCACCCACCGGACAATTATTTAAAGCCTCCCGAATCACATCAGGCACAGGCGTCGGTTGCCATTCTTTGACCAGCAATTTGCCATTGGCATCAGTGATGGTTGAAATCGCTTGTGCAATACGGATGCCGGGGTCTTTTACCACGCCACCCCAATTCCCGGAGTGTACGCCGCCGTCGCGGTACTTAGCTTTCAGATAAAAATTGAGGCCGCCACGTGAACCCATAAACAGTGAGGAGCGATCAGCCCTTAAGCGCGGCCCATCAGAGGCCAGCAACACATCCGACTTAAGCAGCTCGCGCTTTGCTGCACAAAATTCTCTTAAACCAGGTGAGCCAACTTCCTCGCCCATTTCAATAAGCAGTTTGACGTTAAAGCCCAACTTACCTTCACTTTTCAACAGGCAGGATAAGGCAGAAAGCGCGATCCAATGTTGACCTTTATTATCAGCAGTGCCACGACCATACCAACGCTCACCGTCTTCAGTAACGGCCCACGGGTTCATGTCATTCTGCCACTTGCCTTCCATGCCAAAAACAACATCACCATGCCCGTAAATAAGCACATTAGTCAGACCGGCATCTTCAATACGTTCAGCGATCATAAACGGCGGGCCACCTGCCAGCAGATTATCATAAACAGTCCAGACAAAGCCCATAGGTTCAATTATCTTAGGTATAACAGTATTTATATATTCATAAAGTAGGGGCATTTTTTCGGGGTCCTGGCACTCTGTCTGAACACCAATCAGTCCGTTCAAGCCTTCCAGAAAGCGCCCGCCA
>CALHAO010000486.1 GCA_937931765.1 uncultured Thiotrichaceae bacterium | reverse complement strand
CATCCCGAACTCAGTCGTGAAACGTGGCATCGCCGATGGTAGTGTGGGGTTTCCCCATGTGAGAGTAGGTCAATGCCAGGCTTATACACTAAAGCCCTGTTAGCTATCGCTGACAGGGCTTTTTTTATGGCTGAATACTTTGTTTTTATATAATTGAAGTGCGTTTTAATCGATAGAGCGCTGTAATTGTTTGTCAGCTTCCTGCTGAATTTTGACTATTTCTTTAGTTTTCTCATTTTTAAGTGCCAGTGCAATCGCCACTTTTTGAACCTGAATATGCTTTTCTTTGATGGTTTCAAAATTTTTCTGGGAATCAATGATAACCATTTTCAACTGTTCTTCTTCCTGAGCTAATTTCTCTAACCTTGCACGGTAGTCAAGCATGCTCTGTGGTGTACAAGCTTGACCCTGAAGTCCTTTGAACAGATCTTCCTGATGGCTTGAGCGCCACTGTTGAAAATTAAGTAGGTTTTGCTTACATAATTCGACCTGCTGAATAGCAGTTTGCACCAGTGCTCTACTTTCAAGAACAACCTTTTGTTGTTTTTCTGCGCGGCGTTCACGAATTTCCTGTAATTTATCGAGGCTCATTATTTAACACCTGCCAGATTATTAAGCCAGACAACGGTTTCTTCATAGCTTGTATGTTCATCAGGTCGTTGCTTCAGAAAAGCACGAATTAAATCAATCTTATCCAATGCTTCATCTGCTTCAGGGTCTGCACCTCGTTGGTACTCCCCCACCCGCACCAGAAACTCAATATCTTTGTGCTTGGATAGCAACTTGCGTATATGTGCACCAGCTTCCCGTTGCATGGGTGAAACCAGCTTATTCATCAAGCGGCTCAAGCTATCCAGTATATCTATGGCCGGGTAATGATTACCTGATGCCAAATCACGGGATAATACAATATGCCCATCCAGTAATGAACGCACCTCATCCCCAACCGGGTCAGACATATCATCACCTTCAATCAAGACTGTATAAAAGGCAGTAATAGATCCTGTAACTGCACAGCCTGCTCGTTCCACCAGCTTGGGTAGTTCAGAAAAAACGGAGGGTGGATAGCCTCTTCGTGCGGGCGCTTCACCAGCAGCTAAACCAATCTCACGCTGAGCGCGTGCAAATCGGGTGAGTGAGTCCATTAGTAGCAGAACTTTTTTGCCCTGATCGCGAAAGTATTCAGCAACGGCGGTAGCAACATAAGCTGCTTTAAGCCGTTCAATCGGAGGGCGGTCTGAGGTGGCGACAATCAACACTGTTTTCGCCATACCTTCCGGCCCCAGTGACTCTTCCATGAACTCTCTTACTTCACGTCCACGCTCACCGATGAGTGCAACGACATAAACATCGGCATCAGCATGTGCGATTAACATGCTGAGTAAGGAGCTTTTTCCGACACCCGCACCAGCAAAAATGCCAATACGCTGCCCGACGCCACAAGTCACCAAGCCATCTAACGAGCGAATGCCCAAAGAAAGTGGCTGTTGCACCATTTCTCGGGTGAGCGGATCAGGTGCTCTGTTCATCAGAGGATAGTGATCCTGAATAACAATACGTTGTTTATTGCCTTTGCTTTGGATACGGCCAACACCATCAAGAACGCAACCCTTTAGATCTTCGCCGACACCCACCCGAAGCATTTCGCCAGTTGCTGTTACCCGTGTGTGAATAGAAACACCCTGCATGTCACCAATAGGAGCTAATAGGGCTATATCCTGTTCAAAACCAATCACTTCTGCAGGTATTGAGCTATCACCCCCCGTACTTTCAAGAATGCACAACTCGCCAAGTTTTACCTTAGGAATAATTGCCCGTACGACTGTGCCGGTGACCTGAACGATGCGTCCGTGCAACTGCAGTGTTTGACAGCTTTTTAAAGCAGCCTGCATGCTAGCTGGTATATGGTTAAGAGACATGCAAGCTTACCCCGTCTGAGTTAACAGGCGTATTTCGCCAATGGGTTGAACAGATACATTGGCCGTTAATTCCGGCAATGACAAAACGGGTATTTCCGGGAATTCTGTTACAAGATGTTTGCGTAAGTGGCGGCGCAAATCAAGACTGGTTAAGACCACTGGTCGGGGTTCTCCCGCTGGGGTATTGCCATGTTGCTCTTCCAGTCCCCGCAATATTTGCGAGAATAACTGGTTGGTTTCTGGTGTGAGTGAGAGATGAACACCCGCCGGTGTCTGCCGTACGCTACCCTGAACCAGTTTTTCACTTTCCGGATCAAGCATATAAACTGGTAGTCTGCCGGTGCCATTGGTTAGGGTATAAGATAATTGACGTTTCATGCCTATACGCACCAGTTCAGTCAGTGTGGCATTATCTTTTTCAGCTTCACCATGTTCAACGAGTATGCCCAGTATCTGGCGCATATCCCGGATAGATACACTTTCGCCTAACAAGCGTTTCAGAATATCCACAATACGTGTATTGGGCACGGCTCGTTGTGCCTCTTGTATCAGGGTGGCATAACCGGCTATTTCCAGTTTACTTAGCAAAGAATGAACTTCCTGAATGCCGATAAATTCATCGGCATGGCGGCGCAAAAGATAAGCCACATGACGGGTCAGAATTTCAGTTGGGTTTAATGTTTGGGCATCAGCTCCGCGAATCAAGGCGGGAGGCATACCACTGTGGTCATAGGGTTGGTCACTCGTTTGCTGGTTTACCAACGGTTGCAGGATGCCCAGTTTGCCTTTTCCAACAGGAATACCATGCACGGAAACCTGATAAGTATCTTCTGCTTGTTGTCCGGATAAACTGACACTGATTCCATCAATCGGCACTCCCAGATCTTTTAACAGACTTTGGCGTATAGCCGAGAAACTTGTGTTGATGTCCGGTAAGGATAGTGTCTCCCGGTTAGCTTCCGGTAATTCGACATAAACTGAGGCCAATGGTTGTATTGTCGTGCCCGGCTTATTATCGAGCATTGGATTCCCGCCGCTTCCGGTAGCTTTATCGCTTTGGCCGATGACAGTAATTTCTTCAGTGTCTGCAAATGCCAGCTGGGTTCTTTTGCGGTTTAACAGGAAGCCGGTTAAGCCTAATACGCCACCCAGAAAGAAAAATACAATAGTAGGGAAGCCGGGGATTAACCCCATCAGTGAAACAACCACACCTGCAATCATTAATGCATTGGGCTGATCAGTTAGCTGGTTGCCAATATCTTCACCCAGATTAGTTTCTTCATCAACGGTGACGCGGGAAACAATGATACCTGCTGTAATCGAGACAAACAGTGCGGGTATCTGTGAAACCAAGCCGTCACCGATGGTTAGGATAGAGTAAAGTTCCATGGCATCACCGATTTCCATGCCACGCTGGAATGCACCGATTGAAATGCCACCGATAACATTGACGATAATGATGATCAATCCGGCAATGGCATCACCTTTAACGAATTTCATTGCGCCATCCATCGAGCCGAATAGCTGGCTTTCTTTTTCCAGCGTAGTGCGGCGGCTTTTTGCCTCGACCATACTAATAACACCTGCACGCATATCGCTATCAATACTCATTTGTTTACCGGGCATGGCGTCCAGTGAGAAGCGTGCGCTAACTTCTGCAATACGTTCAGAACCTTTGGTAATGACGACGAACTGTACAATGGTGATGATCAGGAAGATGACCAAACCGACGACCATATTACCTGCGACCACAAACTCGCCGAAGGTCAGGATAATGTCGCCCGCATCAGCTTCGGTCAGAATCAAACGTGTGGTTGAAATACTGAGTGCGAGCCGGAATAAGGTACTAAGCAGCAATACCGAAGGGAATGAGGAAAAAGCCAGTGGCGATGGCAGGTAGACTGCCAGCATCAACAGAATAATAGCCAGCCCCATGTTCATCGCGATCAACACATCAATCAGCAAGGTCGGTAATGGCAGGATCATCATGAATATGATCATGACCAACAATACCGCTACTGCTACATCACTACGCAGCAAGATTTTAGCTAGTATGTTGGGTTGTTTTTTTGAAGCCATAATTATTCCTGGACAGACTGTGTTGGGTTGTCGGGATTATCTGAAATGTCTACATAACGCGTTGTACCAGATAGCTGTAACATGCTCAGTACATGCGGGTTAGCACCTTCTATTTTTAGTTTTTGTTTGTGCGCCACGTAAAAATTGAAAATAGCCAGTGAGCCTAAGGTAGAAATAAAAGGCACTTGTTCCAGATTCAATATAACCGGAGGTGTAGTTTTTTCGATGGTGCTGATCAGATTGGAGGCCAGTTCATTATCAATCGCACCTTTCAACGTAATGAGTGTTGATTCATCCCGTTGATTAATATTGATTCTATTCTCCATTATCAGCACTCTGGCTCAGTACTTTTTGTTCGGAAAGTGTCACATAGAGTGTTTTAGCATCGAGTGTAATTATTGTAACTACACTACCTGTAGGGCAGTCCGGGCCTGAGATCATCCATTCCTGTTTTTCCAGCGTTGTTTGGCCTCTTCCATTAGCTATTGGCTGCGTTAGGGTAATGTTTGAACCAACCAGGTGCTGGTGTTCAGAGTGGCCAAATAAAGCATTCAGTGTATTAGGTAATTCAAAAAATGCAGGAGCCAGTAGCATTAGAATGAAGACCAGTGGGATTTGCCACAAACTGAACGCTTCCGGGCTGAAAAACATGAACAGGCCTGTAATGCCTGCCCCTATACCCAGCCATTTGGGCCACTTTTCAGCCAGACGCCGTTTATAACGGGAAAGAATGCTGTCTGAGCGTTTGGCCTCCTGTCCTTTTCTGAACAGAAAATAATGCATGCGGGCTTTTAACTCACCGGAACGGACACGCTCAACCAAGTCAGCAAATACGCGATTGCCACTATCCTGGGTATTTTGTGCCGATGTTTTTGGTTGACTAGACTCTGTCATGTTATTTCTGTCACCTATTTTTTCTGTTATTAGTATGGTCGCAGCAGCGTATCCATAGGGTATTATCATCCATTGGTCTTACGCATAGCATTAGCTACCCGATCAATGGTTGTTGCGGGAATAAATTGGTCGATTTTTCCTTCCTCCAGCAAATCCTCTGCCAGGCCCCGATCAGTGACGACTGGCACGTCTTCCACCTGAGCAATTTCTACCATTTTTCTTGCCATTCCTGCTTTGCCGATAGCGACAACAATTGGCAACGGGGTCTCACCCTGCTCATAGTGCAGGGCAATAGCGATACCAATGTCAACGATTACCAGGCGGGCAGTTTTCAGACGGGTGCGGACGTCATTTTCATTCATTTCTCTGCGAATATTGCTTCTGGCACCTTTAATATTCGGATCGCCAAACATGTCTTTCATTTCACGTTTGACCTCTTCTTTAGTCATTTTTTGATCTTTTGCAAACTGCGTCTTCTGAAAAGCCAGATCCAGAATAGCCATTACCATCATCAGCGGTAGAACAATCATCAGTAATGTCATGAATAGATCACTAACGATCTCAACCTGACAAAGGACATCACACTGCTTTATGTCATGAATTAATTCACTGATGCCGGATCGGATAACATAGACAAGTGCGAGGGCAATGAGTATTGTTTTTATCAGTGAAAAAACGGTGTTAATAAGTTGTTTGATCGAGAATATTTTTTTAAATCCTGAGGTGAAGCTGATTTTTTCCAGCTTCGGCATGACCGGATCAAAAGCAAAAATAAAACCAAACTGGAGCACATTGCCTAATAATGCAGTCACCGTAGTCATGGCAATGAACGGTAATAAAATGGCACCTACGACCAGCTTTACCATAATGTCACTGGTGGCACCTACTGCTTGCGTAAAGGGCAGAGTTTGAAGGCTGGGGATGAGGATAAACAGTTCAACGAGCCTTTCCAGTAGCCAGCCTCCTGCCAGCCAGAAGTAGAGAGCGCCCACCAACATGATGAATGCGGGAGGTATATCTTTACTACTGGATACCTGCCCCTTTTTTTTGGCGTCCCGCAGTTTTTTGGGGGTCGCCTCTTCGCTTTTTTCGCCGCTACTTTCAGCCATTGATTAACCCGTTCAGTATGTTCAGGTTGCTGCCGAAATTTATGAAGGTATCGCGCAGGTAACGGCCAATAAACGCGATATAAAAAATCAGCATGAAAAAGACCAAACCACTTTTTATCGGCATGGCAATCAGGAAGATATTGAGTTGTGGCAGGTAGCGCCCAACCATGCCTGTACCGAAATCAATGATCAACATCATGCCGATAAAGGGGCCAGCTACCAGCACGATGGTGTACAGCAATAAATCCAGTTGCTTGAGGAAAAATGTCGCGGAATCTATCGTAAAGCTCGGCATGAACTGATGTAACGGCCAGGTCTGGTAGCTCAGCATGATGGCCTCTATTAACATCAGAAAACCACCACTGACAAATAATATGACGGTAGCTAATTGTGCTAATAGATTGCCGAGAGGTGATACCATACCTGTGACCGGGGGTGAGAAGAACAAAGCGCTCATCGCGCCCCGCTGGAGATCCATAATGAAGCCCACACCCCGCATCGCCCAGAATGGGATGCTCATTGCATAGCCCATAACAAGGCCCAGCATGCCTTCTTTCAACACAATAAACAGTAAGTCAACGGTCTCAAGCTGAGCAGTAGCCAGCTGGCTATGAGTCAGTGGTAAAATAGTTAGTGATAAAATAACCATAATGCCGTTACGTATCATCGCAGGGAAGATTGGCTGTGCAAACATAGGCATAATTGAGAAGATCACCAGAATTCTGGGCGCTGTCAGAATGAGCGCCAGGAACCATGATTGTAATCCGCTAATCTCACCCATTTCGCTACACCTGCGGGATCATATCGAAGATCTGGATAGTGAATGCGTACAGCTCCGGCCCCAGCCAGCGTAAAGTAGCAGCTAAGGCAAGCATAACAGCAACCAACTTAAATCCATGCGGTAGCGTTTGTTCCTGAATCGATGTCAGCGCCTGAAACAGGCCAATCAGCAAACCGACAAAGGTGGCTGCTGCAATCGCTGGTAAGGAGAGAAAAAGTACCAGCTGCATGGCTTGTGCGGTGAAGTGAAGCAGACTATTTTCGTTCATGAGTAACTCAACAATAGCCCGTGGATTAAACGCGACCAGCCGTCCACCAGAACAAATAGTAATAGCTTGAAGGGCAGTGAAACGATGATGGGGGAAACCATAATCATACCGAGTGATAACAGTATGTTTGAAACAATCAGATCAATAATAATGAAGGGTAGGTAAATCAGAAAACCCACCTGGAAAGCGATGGTGAGCTCACTCACCAGGAACGCAGGAATCAATACCAATAAGTGATCTTCGCCAATGTCTTTTGAATATTTTTCGGGCCAGATTTCTTTAGTCGTCTGAACAAAAAAATCCCGCTCTTCCTGTTTTGAGTGGCGGGTCAGAAAGCCCTGTAAAGGCACCGCACTTTCCATTAATGCGCTGGTAAATCCCGGGTTTCTTATATCAGTTATATCGACCCCTTTTTCGGTGAATATCTCCTTAGTCTCCAGTGCCACGGGAGCCATGATATAAATACTCAGAATAATGGCGATACCACTGAGTGCCATATTAGGTGGTTCCTGTTGCAGGCCCAGTGCGGTACGGGTGAGCTGCATAACCACCATCAGCTTGACAAAAGAGCTGGTCAGAATGGCAATAAAAGGTGCCAGTCCCATCAGGATCAGAAAACTGATCAGGATAATAGGATTCGGAAAAGATTCCATGATATTTCCGCTCTTTAACGTGCGCCAAACAGGCTTAAAATACGAATACCGATACGGCCATCGATTTCCACCAGTTCACCGGTACCAATTTGTTTGTTCTGAGCCAGAATCTGTACCACTTCCGGCAGCGTGCCGGGCAGGTCGAGTACGTAACCCGGTCTTAGCTGTTTTACTTCGTTAAAGGACATGTTTTTATGCCCGAGATCGAAGGAAAGTTGTACGGGTACTTTATTAATCTGCTCAATATTATTTTGTTGCGTTTCGTCAGTCATGGCGTTCCAGTCTGTCGTTATGGTTAACGTATTATTTTGGTTTTGATTGATATTCAGCTGAGCAGCACAAGCCATGTCTGCTTTCAAGCGCAGTCGCAACTGATGAGCGGTCTGGAAGTCGTTGTTATCAGGCAGCAGCACATCTGAAACGGCTAAGTTATTAATATCCTCAATGGTGAGTTGTGTCCGGCCTATTTCCAGGTTGAGACGAACTTCCATCGCGTCCCATGTTTCATTATGGGTGGATGGCCAGAAACGCATTCTTTCCTGCAATAAAGGATAGAGCCGTTCTTCCAACATAATCAGTCCGCTAATCGTGCGGATATTACTGCCTTCCGGTTTTGCCCGGTTGGCTTCCATGAGTTCAAAACCGATGGGCAATGTGTACAAACGGCTATTTTGTTCAGCAGAAAGCGACTGCAGTGTGATCTTGCTGGACAGTCCGCGCTCAGCAGTTACCAGCAACTCCTCCATCGCATTTTCCGTGAGCGCCAGTCCTAAATTTTCAGGCAACCGGCTTAACATCCCCTCAGGGATAAAAGCCCGGATATTCTCCAGCACCGGCCAGTCTGATAGCCATAAGCCCGCTGTCGAGTCGCCTATTCCCAGCGTTAGCCCAATGGGGTAAATGCTTTGGCGTTGTGTTTCACCGGGAAACAAGCGCAGACGTAGCATGCGATCTTCATCAAGGTTAAATGTGTAAGCCTGTGATTTGTTTAGCAATAAATTATTAATACGCACCGCTGTAGCTTTCCACGGGGTGGCGTTAAACGGTTTTACCTTCAGCCTGGAATGAATACTCATTATATTTTTTCTTCTGATCTACTTGTATTTTTCAGGTTCGGATGGGCAACAACAAAAGCCGCTGACAAAATCATGCTCCCGTAAATCCTATTCCCGGAGTGTGGTGCTCGCAAATGCACCAGACAAAAGGGTGTTACCGAATGATGATTCAGGCATCAGGAAACTTCTTTGAAAATTGAATTATATTAATTGGCTGAATGTAGACCTGATCCTGTTATTTCGATGTGTTAACAGGATCAGTGGTAGGAATGACTGGATAAATAGCAGGTTGTATCTAAGTGCCACAGAAGGTGTTTTGAACAACCTGCTCCGGGCGTGGTGGCTGTGTATACTTTTCAGAAATAGTCTGTTTTTGAAAAGGTTTTTCTAATATAACCAGTAAATCATGGAAGGGCTTGAAGTCACCATGATCTTCAGCGGAACGGATGACGGCTTCGACCAAGTGATTGCGCGGGATGTACAGTGGATTGACAGCCCGCATAGCAGCCTGACGATCCGCTTCTGAGCGTGTTTCTATTGTCAGTCGTTGTTGCCACTGGTTGTTCCACTGCTGAAAATCTGCAGCATGTTTTAAAGCTTCAGGCAGCAGATCCGGATCAGATAAGCCTCGGAAGGTCAGTGTGAAATCAGCTTTATGGTCTGACATGATGGCTAATAGGTTATTGATCAGGGCCTCATCATCATCGTTTTGTTGTTCCAAGCCCAATTTACTACGCATGCCATTGAGCCAGCTGTGCTGATATAAATCCGGATAAGTATTGATAGCTTGTTGAGCAATCGCGGCCCCGGCTTCACTGTCTTCATCCAGCAATGGAATCAGTGTTTCTGCAAAGCGGCACATATTCCAGTGCCCGATGGGCGGCTGGTTGCGATAAGCATAACGCCCTTGTCGATCAATGGAGCTGAAAACCGTGTCAGCATGGTACTCATCCATAAAAGCACACGGGCCATAATCAATGGTTTCACCGGCGATAGAGGCATTATCTGTGTTCATTACACCGTGGATAAAACCGATTTGCATCCATTGGGCGATGAGTTCAGCCTGGCGTTTGATAACAGCTTCAAGTAAAGCCTGGTAGGGGTTATCCGATGGCGCAGCCTCAGGGTAATTGCGTGCAATCACATAATCAGCCAGTTCACGTACTGCCTGAAAATTCTGCTGTGCGGCAAAAAATTGAAAGGTGCCAACACGTACATAGCTTTGAGATAAGCGTGTAATAATCGCACCGGGCAATAGGTGTTCCCGCATCACGTTTTCACCGGTACTCACCGCTGCTAGCGCTCGTGTGGTAGGTATACCGGCAGCCTGCATGAATTCACACATGATGTATTCGCGCAATACCGGCCCCATTGCAGCACGACCATCACCACCGCGTGAATAAGGTGTGCGGCCTGGGCCTTTGAGTTGCACATCAAAACGTTCGTTCTTATTATTCAGTAATTCACCCAGCAGAATAGCGCGTCCGTCACCTAGTTGCGGATTGAAATGGCCGAACTGATGGCCGGTGTAGGCCATTGCCAGTGGTTCTGAGCCTTCTGGTATACGGTTGCCACTAAATACAGCGACCTGTTCATCTTCTTTCAAACGTTCAGTGGGCAGGTTTAGTTCTGTGGCTAATGATTCATTCAGGATAATGAGTGTGGGTTGTTTAACTGGCTGCGGATTGACACGGCTGTAAAAATATTCAGGTAAACGGGCGTAGCTGTTATCAAAGGGGAATAAAGCTGTATTCATGGTGATCCGTTTGCTGTTGGGTCTGCTGTTAAAGTAGCAGTCATGCTATACATTCGGTTGATAGAATGCGAAAAACCTTCATTACCTAATTGCAATGGTTGCTTTGTTCTGTTTTTATCGTAGATAACTAAAAATCTAGGCTTGGCATGTTACCGATACTCACGTTTTTCACACTACTGATTCTACTGGCTACCTTGCTTCCGCTCTCGCGTCATTCGCATTGGATTGTCAGGGGGATGGAGTTTCCTCGCCTGCAGTTCGTGGTGTTTTCAGCGGTTTTATTGGTAACCCATTTTATTTTTCTTGATACCCAAATAGTTACTGTCCAGGTGCTGATTGTTATTACGGCTCTGTGTCTGATCTGGCAGTTGTGGTGGATATTACCTTATACCTTGTTATGGCCTAAAGAGGTTAAGCTCTCTGATGATAATACTACTGATAAACAACTCAGTATCCTGACGTCGAATGTACTCACACCCAATCGTAATGCTGAGGCGTTGATTAGTCTGGTGGAAAAACATCGGCCTGATGTGTTGGTAACGCTGGAATCAGATCAATGGTGGGAAGATCAGCTTAAGGTACTGGAAGCTGAGATGCCTTATAGTGTCAAGTGTCCTCTCGATAATCTTTATGGTATGCATGTCTATTCACGGTTACCGCTAAGCGAGCAGGAAATCTGCTATTTTGTTGAAGAAGATGTTCCATCGATACATGTAGCGCTGGAATTACGTTCAGGCGATAAGGTTCGTGCACACTTTCTGCATCCGGCTCCGCCCAGCCCTACAGAAAACCTGGAGTCAGCAGAACGGGATGCTGAATTGGTGATTGTGGCCCGCAGCGTGGCTGAGAGCGACCAGCCAGTGATTGTAACCGGTGACCTGAATGATGTTGCCTGGTCAGCTACCGCCAGACTTTTTCGTAAAATTAGTGGTTTACTTGATCCACGTGTGGGGCGTGGCGTGTTCAACACCTTTCATGTCGATTACTTGTTTGTGCGCTGGCCGTTGGATCACTTGTTTCACAGTCAACATTTCACCTTGCAAGCTATTCAGCGTTTACCGTCGATTGACTCAGACCATTTTCCATTGTTGACCCGGCTTACGTTTACGCCGGTGCACGGTGATGACCAGACAGGTATAACAGCCAGTGCTCCTGAACATGAGTGGGCGATGGAAATAGCTGAAAAACAGGGTGTGAGTGAGAATGATGTGCCAACGCCCGGCGAGAAATAAAGCGGTACTATACGCAGGACTTTAGCTTCTGGTATTCTCAGGTTTATGAATAATAGAGAATTTACCCTGCCGGTGCGGGTGTACTATGAGGATACAGATGCCGGAGGTGTGGTTTACCACAGCAATTACCTCAATTTTATGGAACGCGCCCGCACGGAATATTTGCGTGAATTGGGCTATGATCAGGACGTTCTGGCGAATGAGCTGGATGTATTGTTCGTGGTCAGCAGTATTCAGATCGATTACAAGCGCCCCGCCCGTTTTAATGATGAGCTGGCAGTGCACACATCGGTTGAAAATATGGGGCGGGCCAGCGTTGAGTTTCGACAGACCATCCTGCGCAAGGCTGAGAATATGCGGGATGAGGACGTGTTAACAGAGGCTACGGTTAAAGTTGCCTGTGTGAATGCCACGACTTTTAAACCCGGCGCAATACCACAGTCTATAAAAGGTGCATTATCCGGTGACTACTGATTTATCTATTATCCAACTGATTCTTGACGCCACGCTGGTGGTCAAGATTGTCATGGGCTTGCTGGTGCTAGCGTCCTTGTTATCCTGGACGCTGATTATTATGAAGAGTGGCAAGCTCAAGCGTGCGAGGCGTAATGCTGATCGTTTTGAGTCGCGCTTCTGGAGTGGTATTTCGCTGAATGCGTTGTACGATGAGTTGGGCCAAAATCCTGATCGGGAAGGTCTGGAGCGGATTTTTTATGATGGTTTCCATGAATACCTGCGGGCCATGAAAACTGATCCGGCGGCACGTTTGTCGATGAGTGATGCCGTACAGCGTTCGATGCGCGTGGCCAGCTCCAAAGAAGTCGATAGCCTTGAGCGGAATCTGGCCTTTTTGGCGACGGTGGGTTCTACCAGTCCTTATGTCGGTTTGTTTGGCACGGTTTGGGGGATTATGAATTCATTTATTTCCCTGGGTAAAATGAAACAAGCAACTTTATCAGTGGTAGCACCAGGTATTGCGGAAGCTTTGATAGCCACGGCAATTGGTTTGTTTGCAGCCATTCCGGCAGTGGTGGCGTATAACCGTTTTAATGATCATATTGATAGGCTGGCGGTACAGTACGATAACTTCCGTGAAGAATTTACCGCCTTGCTTGAGCGCCAGGCAGCAGCACAAAAGCAGCCTGTGTCATGAGATCTACCCGCCGCCAGCGTAAGTCGATGGCAGAAATGAATGTAGTGCCTTACATCGATGTGATGTTAGTGCTACTGGTGATCTTTATGGTGACGGCTCCGATGATGCAGATGGGTGTGGACATTGATATGCCGGATACGGGCACAAAATCACTCACCACCGACAATCAGCAGGAACCTTTGATTATTTCTGTGGATCAAACCGGACAGTACTTTTTATCGGATGAGACTGTTCTGGATGAAACAGAGCTTCGGGATTACATCGCACAGCAATTGATCGGGGAAGCGGCGCAGCGGCCAGTACGCATACGGGCAGCAAAAAATGTGGAATATCATTACGTTATGGCGGCAGTTGCGGCAGCAGAACTGGCCGGTGCAAAAGTTGGCTTGATGACCGATCCATTGCAGTAACAGCCATGCAGCTGCACTCCGCAATCATGCGAGTCTTGGACTTGCACAGTAAGATTGTTATAGGTTTGGAATAACAACATTTATGTTTAAAGAACTTCTGAAAAATCCGACTGCCCTGTTTTGGGCTGTAATGCTACATGTCATTGTGGTTGGCTTGCTGCTGTTCGGCCTGAGTAATCATAAAGAGCCGGAGGTGTCGGAAGGGGCTGAATCTGTGCAATTGATAGGTACGAGTTCCGGCGCTCAGACGGCTGTTGCCTCCGAGGTGACTGAAACTGTTGTATCCGATCCTGTGCCGGTATCTGATAGTGCAGCAATTGCGCCACCACCGGTTGATGAAAAAAAGGCGGAGCAGGATCGTAAAGAGCAGCAACAAAGGCAGCAGGCACAACAAGAAAAACAGCGTAAAGAAGAAGCCGCCGAATTAAAGCGTGAGGAGCAACAGCGAAAAAAAGCCGAGCAGGAAACAGAGCGTCTGAAACAAGCGTTGGCAGAGCAAAAGAAAGAAGCTGACCGTTTAAGACAAGCAGAAGCGAAGAAAGAGTTGGCACGGAAAAAGCTGGAAGCTGAGAATCTGGAACAATTAGAAGAAGAACTCAGACGTCAGGAGTTAATCGCCAAGCAGCTGGCTGAAGAGCGCCGCAAAACACAGGAAGTACAACAACAGGCTGATCAGGCTAAGCAGGATCGTGAAGCTGCCGCAAAAAAACAGGAAGAAGAACGTAGGGAGTGGGAGAAGAGTCAACAGACTCTGCGTGAGTTGGAAGCTAAAAAAGCTGAGCAACAGGAACGCATCCAGCGTTCGGAAGCATTGGCACGTGAAGCGAGGGAAGCCGAGCGTCAACGTGCTGAAGAAGTTAGAGCACTAGCAGCTGAGAAAGTGCGCTTGAAAGAATTAGAGGCAAAGAAAGCTGAAGCAGAATTGGCGCGTAAAAAGGAAGAGTTTAAAAAGCGTTGGGAAGCTGAGCAGGCTAAAAAGAAAAGAGAAGAGGCCGAAGCTAAAGCGGCTGAGATAAAACGTGTGGCTGATTTGAAAAAGAAAGCGGCAGCGGAAAAAGCACGTAAGGAAAAAGAAGCGCTGGAAGCTAAGAAAGCTGAATATCATGAGCGCTGGAAAGCCGAGCAGGAAAAAAAGAAGCAGGAAGCTGAAGCAGCCAAACAGAGAGCTGCTGCTGAGAAAAAGCGTTTAGCTGAGCAAAAGAAAAAAGCAGCAGAGGAAAAAGCACGCCAGGAAAAGGCCGCGCTGGAAGCTAAGAAAGCTGAATATCATGAACGTTGGAAAGCGGATCAGGAAAAAAAGAAACAGGAAGCAGCTCAGGCAAAAGCGAAAGCGGCAGCTGACCAGAAGCGCCAGGCTGCCGAGCAAAAACGTAAAGCGGACGCTGAGCGGGCAAGGCAGCAGGCAGAGCGTAACCGTCAGCAACAACAGCAGCAGGCTAATCAGCAAGCAGGCTCAGGAGCTGGTAGTGTCGATCCCGGCGCTTTACGAAGAGCGGGAGAGGCTTGGGGAAATGATATTTTACGTCATGTCAGTTCTCGCTGGATTGAACCGGCAGACACCTTTGGCATGCAGGCAACCGTGGTGATGACGATCCGTCCGCCAGGGTTTATTAAGCAGATGCGGGTAACAAACTGTCAGGGTAGTCAGCAATTTTGTGATTCACTGATTACAGCGTTACATAAGTCAGAACCGTTTCCACGTCCATCCAGCAATGCGCTGTATGACCAGAACTTACGACTAATTTTTGAGCCACAGTAATTACTATGAAAAGATTTCACTTCCAAGCATGGAAGTCTCCGACTTCCACAGTAATGAAAAATAACTTCAGTTTTAGCTTCAATTTCAAACGCCCGATCAGCATTTTAATGTTGCTGATGACCAGTCTGTTACTGTCTTTACCTGCCAGAGCAGAGTTGGTTATCCGTATTACGGGTGGGGTGAGCGACGGTATTCCGGTGATGATTATGCCGTTTGAGGGGGTGGGTGCTTCGCGAATTATTGAAGATGACTTCCGCCGCAGTGGTCAGTTCACGATGATAGATCCGGCACGGGCCGGTCAGCCACTACGCTTCGGTCAACCTTTCCAGAAACAATTGTTGAAAAATAGTGGCGCTGAATATGTGGTGGTCGGGCGGTTGAATAACGGTTTGGAGTTTGAACTGTTGAATGCAGCAACCGGTGCCAGAATGGCTTCCTATAATGTTCCGCCACACAGTAATCTGCGTAGTATGGCGCATAAGGCAGCTGATGCTATTTACCAGCGTCTGACGGGTAAGCGCGGTGCATTTGATACCCGGATTGCTTATGTATCAGCCAGCGGTGCGGCGCGTGATCAAACCTATCGGTTAATTATTTCTGATGCGGACGGTCACAATCCACGTACGGTGATGACTTCGGATAAACCGGTGATGTCACCGACCTGGTCACCGGATGCGCGGCAACTGGCTTATGTCTCTTTTGAAAGTGGGCGTTCGGCCATTTATATACAAAACCTGCTGACAGGTAATGCGCGTCCTATTTCAAATGCTGAAGGTATGAATGGTGCCCCGGCATGGTCACCGGATGGACGCACCATTGCGATGAGTTTGTCGGTTGATGGCAACGCAGATATTTATGTGGTGAGTACCGGAGGCGGTGCCGCACCACGACGTATTACCCGGGCGCGTGGGATTGATACTGAGCCGAGCTGGGCTAATGCTAATACACTGATCTATACCTCGGATCAGGGTGGCAAACCACAGTTGTACCGTACTTCTGTCAACGGTGGAGACGGCGCTCGCCTGACGTTTAATGGCAGTGAAAACTCGGCTGCTAGTGTGATCGGTAATTCAATTGCTATGGTACGTCAGAATGGTGATGTATCACGTATTGCGCTGATGAATGCCGCTAGTAAGGCAACGGTTATGGTTTCGCGTGGCGGGCGTTACGATGAATCACCTTCACTGGCTCCGAACGGTGCTATGGTTATTTATTCTACTGAAGAGCGTGGCCGGGGTGTATTGGCGATTGCCAGTAGTAATGGGAAAGCGAGTCAGATTTTGTCTGCGCAGGATGGTCATGTGCGTGATCCTGCGTGGTCACCTTATATGAATTAAAATAAATGCACCGCGTGTTTTTGGTGTGTGAGAAGGATAGAGTAGAAATGAATATTAAATTAGTCATTGGTTTAGCGGCAGTTAGCGTAGTTTTAGCTTCAGGCTGTAGTTCCAAACCTAAAAAGCCAGCACCGGGCAGTGAACAGACCGGCTCATTAGCCGGAGAGCATAGTCATGGTGGTAAGAGTCACTCCCATAATGGGTTACCTGGTCACCGCCATGACGACAATATTTCGGTGCAGCAAGGCAGCGGCAATGGTTCGGGGGGCAGCGGCTCTGGTGGCGGCTTTGCCGGGAACGGTTCTGGTGGCTCCAGTGGTTCAGGCCAGGGTGGTGGTTTAGGTGGCAGCAATAATGGTCAGGGTGGTTTTAATGGCGGTGGTGCTGGCGCTGGTCAGAATGGTCAGGGCGGTGGTTTCGGTAGTGGTTCAGGCTATGCCGGAAATACCAAAAGCTCGTACACCCCTGCTGATTTACGGGATAGTCGTAGTATCCTTGCGCAACGTATAATATATTTTAACTATAACCAAGCCAATATCGATCCGCAGTATCGCCCTGTATTGGACGCACATGCTTCTTTGCTGAGAGATTTCCCTGATTTAAATGTCCGTTTGGAAGGTCATGCAGACGAACGTGGTTCAAGAGAATATAATGTTGCTTTGTCTGAACGCCGTGCAAACTCAGTATTGGATTACATGAAAATAAAAGGCACTAAACAAAGCCAGGCTGATGTGGTGGGTTATGGCGAGGAAATTCCGGCAACCTTCGGGCATGGAGAAGGAACCTGGAGTAAAAACCGGCGGGTTGAAATTATTTATGCAGGTGAATAGGGGAAGTAGTTATGTCTGGCAATGTTAATCGGGGTTTATTAGCCGCTTCAATGTGTATAGCAATGACGGCTGCACCTATGGCGCATGCTGTTTCGGATGAGGTGGCAGTTCAGCTGCTGGAGCGTCTTGGTGAACTGGAGAAAGAGGTTAGTGGTTTGCGCGGTGAAAATGAGACGCTGCGCAATGAGCTTCAGGGTATTAAAACTATTCAGAAAGAAGGCTTTCTTGAAGTTGATGAGCGGGTTTCAGGTTTGGAAAAGCCTCTGCAAAGACCCCTGGCACCTGTCCCGGTGAACCCCTCTGAACCGGCTCGCGTAGTGAACCCGATTGAGCTACCGGCTTTGGAAGATCCTGTTATGCAACAGGAGCTTCAGCCATCAGCGGTGACTCAGCAGCCCTTAGATTTAAATATCTCGGTTAGCACGGCTGACAGAGCGGTATCTGATCCTGAAGACCGTAAAGCGCTGGCTCCGGCTGTTGAGTTTAGTGCAGCCAGTGCCGGTAGAAGTACAGAGACAGTCGACCCTGAAAGCCCGGACAGTTATTATTTCTATGGCACTGAGGACAAGAATCAGGACAAGGCTGTTGGTACTTCAAGGGCTATAGCTCCGGCCCCAGCCATTGCATCAACCAGCAGCGCTATTCCGGATGCTCAGAAAGCAAAAGCCGAGTATAACCAGGCTTATAAAGCACTAGTGACTGATCCTGGTTCTGCTGTTCCGGCTTTTCGGGCCTTTTTGAGTAAGTATCCCGGGCATGAACTGGCTGCAAATGCTCAGTATTGGCTGGGTGAGGCTTTATATGCTCAGAAGAATTATTCCGGGGCAACGGAAGAGTTTATGGTGGTATTGAAGAACCATAAATCCAGTCCGAAAGCGCCGGGAGCAGCATTAAAATTGGGTTATTCTTTTTATGAGTTGAAACAATGGGATTTTGCACGGCGGACGCTGGAAGATACTATCCGTTTCTTCCCGGACAGTAATGCCGCCGGTTTGGCTAAGCAGCGTTTAGAAAAAATTACAGCAGAAGGTCATTAGTCTGATGGTGGGATGCTTAAATACATCCCAGTATTGGCCGTTAATTGCCCAAATACGCGATATAAGTTAAATAATTTTAGTCCAGACCGTTTTTTTTACATATGATGGGAAGCAATTTTTGAATTTTGTTCCCCCGGAGGTGAAGAGTGTCATCCGAACCTGTGAACATGGACTGGTTGAAAACCGACGGTCTGAAGAGTGTTGTTGCGCAACGCTTTGCTAAGTTTTGCGCCGATGATTTTAAGGCAAATAATGTGTCTGAAGATCCTGATAGTGATTTATATAAAGAAGCGGTTCAGTTAATCCTTGGACGCATCGAATCTTCTGTATCCGGTGATAAACTATGATTATTACTGAGTTACTGGCTGAAAACTTTCGTAAGTATGAAAAACTACACCTGACTGATTTACCGGAAAAAGGCTTAATTGCTGTGAATGGCAGTAATGAGTCAGGTAAAAGCAGTCTGGGTGATGCCATTTGTTTTGCGTTATTCGGGCGTACCAACCAATTGACTGATGAGCGTATTGGTAAATTGGTGCACTGGGGCAAGGAAGAAGCAAAGGTTACTTTGTCATTCCGGCACAGAGACAAATATTATCGTCTGACACGTGTAGCTGATACCGAGGGTGAACAAACAGCTTCTTTATGGTGTGTGGATGACGAGGCAGCACTGGCTGATACTTCAGATGAAGTAACGGCAGCGCTGAAAAAACTACTGGGTTATGGTTATCCTGCCTTTATTAAGACTTTTTACTGGAGTCAGCAGGGTAGCGATGACAATCGTGCTGATACAGAAAGTCTGCAGGCGATGGCGGGTGTCAAAGCTTATATCGGATTGGAAGAAACGTTCAGCACCGAACAAGAAAAGTTAAGTACTGAGCTGGGTAAAATAGAAAAAGATTATCAGGCCAGTGTGGATGTGCGGGATGCTACCGGTGTTGATCAGGACTGGTTGCCGCAGTTGGTTGAGGTTCGGGATTCGTTGGAAGTGTGTGAGCAGGATCGCCGGGGGCTGACACAAAATGTCAATCAGGTCAGAGAGACATACACCGAGAAACACAGTACTTTTCATCAATTAATCCGCAAGAATGATCGTTTAGGCTGGTTTACTACGCTGGGTCTGGTTCTGTTAGTGCTGGCTTTATTGGCTTGGGCATTATTAACCTTCAGCCCTGATTTACTGGTTTCAGTTTGGCCGGAAGTAACGCAGCAGGCGATTACTGTCGGACGAGGATTATTGTGGTTTTGCGTGGTGACAGCCATCGTTACCAGTATTCTGATGCTGTACGGCTGGAATCTTGAGCGCAATCAGATCAGTCCTTTGTATGATGAAGCTGCTGTTATGTCTGATGATTTACAGCGCAGTGCGGATAAGCTGAATGTTGATATGAATGAGTATCTTGGTGAAGATACCCACAACTATCTGGCACAAAGTGGTTTGCTGTACGAAGATGATGACGACAAAAAATGGCAAAGTGATCCGGTACACTTAGAAGATTTATCTGAACGTATGCGTACTTATAAAGCTGATCCGCTGGAAACTGTTGCGGCGGCTGATGGTGTGAGTATGGCGCTGGACAGACAAAATAAAACCTTGTACCGCTGTGCCAGAGCTGTTGATAAGGACGTTGAAATCGAGCGGGCGCGGGTTGATGATTACATCGTGCTGAATGCTGATGTACAGCGCTATCAAAAGCTGCGCGATGAGCGTATCAACGGCATTAAAGTGCGTGAAAAAGGCCGGGAGTTGATTAAAAAAGCATCCATGCATTCCATTCGTAGCTTTAACCGCGTGGTGCATGGACGTTGTCAGGAGCTATTGTCAGACTTCACCCAGTCACATTACACGGATCTGGAAATTGATAATAATTTTGCCTTGAAAGTATTGTCAGAAGAGAAAGGCGATTATCTGGAGTTTGAGGAAATTTCAGCAGGTACGCAGCGCCAGATTTCACTGGCCATGCGTGTTTCACTGGCTAACACACTGGCAGAAAGCACGGATGCTAACGGACAGTTTATGTTCTTAGATGAGCCATTTGCTTTCTTTGATCCGGAGCGTACTGCCGCCACCATCAATCGCTTGCATGAATCAACAGCAGGTAACCTGAGCCAGGTTTGGGTGACGGTACAAGGTATGCCGGAAGGTCTGGACGCTGCGTTTATGGTGAACTGCTCGCTGGAAAACTCAGAGCTGAACCCGGATAGTTAAACCTGTTGGGTACTGACTGCTTCTATCGGAATAGAAGCAGTTTGTCAGTAAGCTAATGCTGATTGTTATTTTATTCTGTCATACCTTAAATTTATAAACAGGATTGCATTTAATAACTTAAGGTGTAAATATCCGTGTGATACCCGAATAGAGCATCACATGATAGAAGTCAGAAACGTATCTAAGCATTTTGGCGGTCTGAAGGCCGTTGATAACGCTAACCTCACTATTGAACAGGGTTCTATCACCGGGCTTATCGGCCCCAATGGTGCCGGAAAAACTACCTTGTTCAATATCATTGCCGGTCTTTATGAGCCGACTCATGGCCAGATTTTTCTGGCTGGTGAAGATGTCTCCGGCTTAAAACCCCACCAATTATTTGCCAAGGGCTTATTACGCACTTTTCAGATTGCGCATGAGTTTTCCAGCATGACGGTGCGTGAAAACCTGATGATGGTACCGCCTGATCAGTTGGGTGAACAATTATCAAATACCTGGTTTAAGCGTGGTCAAATTCGCAAGCAGGAACAGCAGATTCGTGAGAAAGCGGATGAGGTGATCGACTTCCTGAAAATTGCTCATGTGGCTAATGAACAAGCCGGTAATCTATCGGGTGGTCAGAAGAAACTCTTAGAACTCGGGCGTACCATGATGGTCGATGCCAAAGTGGTGTTGCTGGATGAGGTCGGGGCGGGTGTAAACCGGACGTTGTTGGGTGAAATTGGCGATGCCATTTTACGCCTGAATGAAGAGCGTGGTTATACCTTTTGTATGATTGAGCACGATATGGATTTTATTTCCCGCTTGTGTGATCCGGTGATTGTGTTAGCGGAAGGCACGGTGCTGACGCAGGGGACGGCAGAGTTTGTGAAGAACGACGAAGTGGTCATTGAGGCTTATCTGGGCCGGGGTTTGAAGCATAAAACACCGGTACAGGAAGCGGCGGCTACAGCGGCAGCAGGAGAAGGCGCATGAGCTATCTTGAGGGAAAAGACCTGACGGGTGGTTATGGTGGGCCGGATATTTTGCATGGCTGCAATATCAGTGTTGATAAGGGTGAAGTGGCGGTAATTGTCGGGCCGAACGGTGCGGGTAAATCAACGGCGATGAAGGCATTGCTGGGTATGCTGCAGTTGAATAACGGCAGTGTCACGCTGGGCAGTAAAGACATTACCCATCTGACCCCGCAGGCAAGAGTGGGTGAGGGCATTGCTTTTGTGCCGCAGACAGACAATGTATTCACCAGCATGACGGTGGAAGAGAATCTAGAGATGGGCGCATTTCTGCGTGAAGACGATTTTCGCGACACCATCGATCAGATCTATGAGTTATTTCCGATTCTGCGTGAAAAGCATAAACAGCTTGCCGGTGAGTTATCCGGTGGACAGCGCCAACAGGTGGCTGTGGGCCGGGCAATGATGACGCAACCCAGCGTATTGATGTTGGATGAGCCGACAGCGGGTGTGTCGCCGATTGTGATGGACGAGTTATTTGACCGTATTCTGGAAGTCCGGGCGACCGGTGTGGCGGTGTTAATGGTGGAACAGAATGCACGGCAGGCACTGGAAATCGCAGATCGGGGTTATGTGCTGGTGATGGGTACTAATAAACAC
>CALHAO010000485.1 GCA_937931765.1 uncultured Thiotrichaceae bacterium | reverse complement strand
CGTATCTGGCCGGACTGATCTTCATGAAAGAGGATGTGAGATGGCCATTCAGTTAAGTGATTACCAGGAAGAGCTGGATGCACTCAGTGAGAATGCTCATGATGTGCTGGAAGCGAATTGGCAGGATGCCGCGCGGGTATTCTCTCCCCGTGGTCTGGATCATTATCTGAAAGGTGCTTCTGCACTCAGTTCATTAGGCCGGGGTGAGGATCTGGTGTTTTCTTTTCTGGAAAGTGCACCGGTAGTAGCGCGTGAAATTGGTGAAGATGCGGTGAGTGAACTACTGTCATCTGCGATAAAAATGTATTCAAGAACCAGCGCTGAGGTATTGGTTTTATTATTTGCAACATCGCCTGTAGTCGCGCAACGCCTCAATGAATCCGGTTTATTTAAGGGCTACCTGAACCTGTTAAACAACCTGTTGGCGCAGGCACCCCGTGCGCTACGGCCAATGCTATCGAATATCGACACCCTGTTGGCCTATTTAACCCTCGGCGGGCTAAGACGCTGGGCGACATGGGGCGCTTCGGCTTATCGCAATGATTTTGCTGCTCAGGTGACTTATTTTGGTCTGGACAGTGATGAGTCTCATGCCCTGATGAGAAAGGAGCAGCGTGGTGTGCTTTTTGTGGATGTACAGCGCCGCCTAATTATGTATTTACGTGCATTGTGGGCGCAGGACTTTTTTCTGCGGCCTACTTCGGGTGACTTTGAAACCCGTGAAGGTTACCGGCCTTTTATTGAGCAAAGCTTTGTGCATTTGCCGGATGCCTTTGATGATATAAAAGAAGATGCCAGCCGTGGACATGATACTGGAGCTGACATCATAGGTGGTTTGGAAGTCTACCGTGCTGCTGCTGCACATTGTGCTTCTCACATAAAGCATTCCGTTTATCTGGGGCAGTCTGCTGATAACAGCCCTGACGACTTGCCCGCATTTTCTTCATTACAAAAAGTGATGATCGGGCTGTTTGAAGATGCCCGTATTGAAAAAATAGCAGTGGATGAATTCCCCGGACTTCAGCCGTTGTGGCTCAGTTTATTAACTATTGGCACTGAAAATTCAGACACCGGTATTTTGCTGGATAAGATCGCCCGTGGTCTTGCCGACCAGCATTTTATTTGTGATGACCCATTGGTCGCGACGGCCAGAAAACTATTTGTTGCTGCTTCCGGTCGTTTGCAGGATGAGCGTTTCGCGGTTGAGTTAGGGTTGGAGCTGGCAGAACAATTCACAGCGCAGGGCTTACGGTTTAACCCGAACCAGGATCGCATGTCTAATCTCTATCGGGATGACAACCGTTATTTATGGCAAGACCCGGAAGATGAGGACTATAGCGATTTACTGCCCGGCCAGGTGAAGCAGGTCAGAAAATACGTCAGCGTGATGGAGATGCTGAATAATCTCGATGTGCAGGAAGCGTCGGATGATGCGCAGGAAATCTGGGTGTTGAAGACTGAGTTTTTCCATGATGACGGCACTTCATTGAATGATAAAGAAGGCAAAGAGCCGATAGCGTCACCGATGCATTATTCGGAATGGGATTATCAAACACAGCTGGAGCGCCCCAACTGGGCTACGGTCATGGAAAAGCGCCCGAAGCTGGGTGATCCGGAGATTATTGATGAGGCCGTAGAAAAACATAAGCCCATTATACAGCGCCTGAAACGGTTGATTGAAGCCATGCAGCCGCAAGGGGTGGTGCGTGAGCGCAAGCAGGAAGACGGCGATACGCTGGATATTAATGCCGCCGTTAGCGCGATGGTTGATATTCGTATGGGCAGACAGCCTGATCCGCGTATCAATATCCGCACCCATTTACAGATACGTGATTTGTCGGTGATGTTGCTAATCGATTTGTCAGAATCAACCAATGATCTGGTGCGGGATAGTGAAGATGAGGTCACCGTACTGGATCTGGCCAGAGATGCGACGGCTTTACTGGCGGACGCTATGGACAAAATAGGTGATCCGTTTGCTATTCATGGTTTTGATTCTAATGGCCGCCATGACGTTGAGTATTACCGTTTTAAAGATTTTGATGCGCCTTATAACGAAACCACACGCGGCAGGCTGGCAGCAATGAGCGGTCAGCTGTCAACACGTATGGGCGCGGCTATCCGCCATGCTGGTCAATTGCTTGCTGGTCGTCCGAGTCAACGCAAGTTATTAATGCTGCTGACTGATGGTGAGCCTGCTGATAATGATGTGCGTGATCCACAGTATTTGCGCTTTGATACCAAAAAGGCCGTGGAAGATTTAGCGAGGCAGGGTATCCGTACGTTCTGTTTAAGCCTTGATCCTTATGCCGACGATTATGTCTCCACTATTTTTGGCCAGAAAAATTATCTGGTGTTGGATAACGTGGCGCGTTTGCCGGAAAAATTACCCGCCCTGTATCTGGGGCTGACGCGTTAGCGGGATGAAATTATGAGCATGAATAATGTCAATTTGCGGGTTTATTCATTTATTGATTCGCTACAGCCCCAGCTGGCGTCTTATCTTGGCACCAGTTCGCAGGGGTTTCTGCCGATTCCGGGCGATGCTTGTTTATGGCTTGAAGTGTCGCCGAGTATGGCGGTGCATCGTTTAAGTGATATTGCTTTAAAACAAACCAATGTCCGGCTCGGGCAACAGGTGGTGGAACGCGCCTTCGGCTCGATGGAGATTCATTACAGCAACCAGAGTGAGGTGCAGGCGGCGGGTGGCGCTATTCTGAATGAAATAAAACAGCCTGCTTCACGACGTGATCCCTGCAATATTGCCTGGAAGGAAATTATTTGTTCGGTGACGCCGGATCACGCCACCCTGATCAATCGTCAGGTGCGCATGGGATCGATGATGATTCCGGGGAAAAGCATGTTTATTCTGGAGACGGAACCTGCGGGTTATATCGTCTA
>CALHAO010000484.1 GCA_937931765.1 uncultured Thiotrichaceae bacterium | reverse complement strand
ACCAGCGATTCAGAGCCATTCTGAGATCTAAGCCAGTCCGCCCCTGAACGCTGTAATAAAAAATTATTCTTCCGGCTATTTTTGAGGCAAAGTGGGCTATTTTTCTGATTTAGCCACCATTACCCCTCAATGAGAGATCGTTCATGAAAAACAGCCCACAGCCCATCCTACCGTAAATACGCGTCAGCAACGTAGAAAAAACTGTTCCCACCAACGACGTCAGTCGAAGAAGCGTAAACAGTTGATCGCTGAACAAAAGCGCTCAGACACGGCGTTGCTCTATGAAATGCACACGACAATTCGTCATCACTTTCCAGCCCTGTTGACACAGATGCGTGCCATTGATGAGGTGCGCGAAAAAGCCTCCGACTATGAACTGGCGGCGCACCTGACGGCTTGCCTGGCACTGTTTCTGTTCAAGCTGGGTTCGCGCAATCAATGGAATCAGAAACGGCAGAAGCTACAGTTTCAGGCCAATTATAAACAGTTGTTTGGCTTCGCAATGCCACACGGCGATTCAGTGAATGCGGTGATCAGCCGTCTCAATGAAGATCAGGTGGAAAGGCTGAAACAAGACATGGTACGCGCCTTGCTGAACCGCAAAGTCTTCCGTTCCGGCCGCTACCGGGGGAAGTGGTACCGGATTGCCATTGATGGCAGCGGCGTGTCGGGTTTTGATCACCATCACTGTGAACAATGTCTGCACAAGACGTCAAAAAAGGGCAAGGTAACCTATTCGCATCAGGTGCTTGATGCCCGTTTAGTTACACCCAATGGCTTCTCTGTGTCGGTAGCCACGGTGTGGATAGAAAACCCTGAAGGAGGTGACTACGACAAGCAGGACTGTGAGCGTAAAGCCTTTCAGCGGCTGGCCACCCGGCTGCATCAGGCATTTCCCCGCTTACCGCTTCTTATTCTGGCCGATGGCTTGTACCCCTACGAAGGCTTCTTCCAGACTTGTCAGGCTCATGGCTGGGCGTTTTGCGCCACTTTCAAGGACGGTAATCTGCCCACCGTATGGCAAGAGGTTAACGCGCTCAAACCTTTACAGCCAGGACAGCAGCAGACTCAGACCCGCTATCAACCAGGCCAATATGGCGCTACCACCATTCGTAGTGACTATGAATGGGTGACTGATGTGGATTACCAAGGCTATACACTGCACTGGGTGAGCTGTTGTGAAACCACGACCCGGCAAAAGAAACAGCCGGATGGCACCCTTGTCGAAGCGCAGAAACAGGTCTGTTTTGTCCACATCACTAACCTGCCGGTGAATCAGGCCAATGTGACCACCACCAGCCAGACCGGCCGCCTGCGGTGGAAGATTGAGAACGAAGGCTTCAACACGCTGAAGAACGGTGGTTATGGCATGGAGCATAAGTGGGCGCGAAAAAATTACCGCGCACTAAAGAATTATTATCAGTTCATGCAAATGGCCCACCTGATTCATCAATTAATGCTGAAGCGGCAAACTTTTGTGGAAACCTACCTGACGGGGGCTAATCACCCGACGGTGAAAGCGCTGTGGGATGATCTCCTTGGGGCCATGCAATGGAGTAAGGTAAAACGTAAATTACTGCGACTCATTGACGACGCATCAATTCAATGGCGGCTGGTCACCTGATATCAGCGGAGATGCCCGCTCCGCAATACGGGATTAACCTGACAACGAAATAGGAGGTGAAACGAACAAACATTAAAAAAAAGAATAGGCTGATGCTGAGGATCACTGCGGCAGGTTAGACTGTGCCCGAATCAAAGGTTATGCTTGGCGAAAGGCGTGGCTCTGAATCGCTGCGCTCGATATAAGCATCCGCTGCATCCAGCAATTCGCGATGATTCTGATCGCCATTATTCAAGTTTGTTACAAGGTCAGGCTGAAAACTGACCACACCCTCACCAAACGTTTTCGTCATTCCCACCAGCGTAATGCCCTGATGCGCTAACTTTCTGAAATCAATCGTCTGCCCACCATAAGCACCACTCACGGCAATCGTTACATGTTCCTTGCCCGGCTCCATGGTTTCCAAATCCCACAACCCCAACACACCCAGCCACCAACAAAAATCACGGTTTCGATAACTACGCGGAGGACGATCGTGCGCCCCCACAGAAAGATAAACTTGCTTACCAGAGCGTTGTAGCTCATCTGCAATTTGTGTACCTGATGACCCCGCCCCTACTACCAGA
Organism: uncultured Thiotrichaceae bacterium; assembly: GCA_937931765.1. Lineage (GTDB taxonomy): Bacteria > Pseudomonadota > Gammaproteobacteria > Thiotrichales > Thiotrichaceae > Thiolinea. The sequence goes on along the minus strand of CALHAO010000484.1, from coordinate 383 downwards.
ACAGCACCCTCTGGCAGTTGTTCTGGATTACGATATTCGGCGGAATGAATCTGCACCAGCGCGTCATTCTGCTGCGCAATCGGTGGAATAACCGGTTTCTGAAAAGGGCCGGTCGCCGCCACTACATGATTTGCTTCAATGGTGCCTGCCGAGGTTTCAATAGTGAATCCCGGCCTGCCTTCATTGCGTTGTACTTTTTTTACCTCAACGCCAGTGCGAACGGGCAACTCGAATTGCTCTACGTAATCCACAAAATAATCAGCAACTTGCTCTTTAGAAGGAAATCCATCGGGTGCCACACATTCAAACTCTCGACTAGGAAAACGGTCATGCCATGCAGGACCATTAGCGACCAAAGAGTCCCAACGTTGAGTGCGCCAGCG
>CALHAO010000483.1 GCA_937931765.1 uncultured Thiotrichaceae bacterium | reverse complement strand
GCTTGAGTGGCCAGCGATTGAGTCCTGCCCGGCGAAGCTGAAACAGTAACTACCTACCGCTGTGCATGTTATCATTCCCGATAACGATACAGGCTGGTTTATCCGGCTATAAAACAGAGGAACAGAACGTGGATAACGCAGGTTATATGCAGGCTATTGGCGAAAAAGCCAGGCGTGCAGGACAAGTGCTGGCAAATGTTGATACAGCGGCTAAAAATAAAGCTTTGCATGCCATTGCTGATACTTTGCTGGAAAAAGCTGTCTGGTTGCAGGCGGAAAATGAAAAAGATTTAGTTGCCGGACGCGAAAAGGGTCTGGAACCGGCTATGCTGGATCGTTTGGCGCTGAGTGATAAGGCGCTGGCGACGATGGCAGAAGGTTTGCGCCAGATTGCTGAGTTGGCTGATCCGGTGGGGATTATTTCCGATATGAAATATTTGCCATCCGGTATTCAGGTCGGGCAGATGCGCGTGCCGCTGGGTGTGATTGGTATTATTTATGAATCCCGCCCGAATGTGACGGCGGATGCTGCTGGCTTGTGCCTTAAATCGGGTAATGCGACTATTTTGCGCGGTGGTTCTGAAGCAATTCATTCCAACCGTGCTATCGCTGCCTGTGTGCAGACAGGGTTGGAAATAGCCGGATTACCGGCTGAGTGTGTGCAGGTGATTGAAACGACTGATCGTGCTGTGGTGGGTGAATTACTGCGGGCAGATGAGTTTGTGGATGTAATTATTCCACGCGGTGGCAAAGGTTTGATTGAGCGGGTGAGTCGTGAGTCAACTATTCCGGTGATCAAGCACCTTGACGGTATTTGTCATGTCTATATTGATGATGAAGCCGAGCTGGATAAAGCAGTTAGTGTTGCGGTTAATTCCAAAACTCAGCGTTATGGCACTTGCAATACCATGGAAACCTTGTTGGTAGCTGAAGGTATTGCAGCTGAAGTATTGCCTTTATTGGCCACTGAATTTTCTGCCAAAGGTGTGGAGTTGCGCGGTTGTTCGGCGACACGGGATATTTTGCCTAGTAGTGTGGCTGCGACGGAAGCAGATTGGGGAACGGAATACCTTGCACCTATTTTAGCTGTGCGCATTGTGGCTGATATGTCAGCAGCAATTGAACACATCAATCAATACGGCTCGCATCACACCGATACCATTATGACGGTGAATATTAATAAGGCACGGCAGTTTATGCGGGCTGTGGATTCTGCGTCGGTGATGGTGAATGCCTCCACGCGTTTTGCGGATGGTTTTGAATATGGCTTGGGTGCGGAAATCGGTATTAGTACAGATAAGTTACACGCGCGTGGGCCTGTTGGCCTGGATGGTTTGACATCACAGAAATACGTGGTATTTGGTGACGGACATATCCGTGAGTAGTCTGTTGTTTGTCGCTACAGGCATTAAAAAATGATCGGTGTTCTCGGCGGTACGTTTGACCCGATTCATTTCGGTCATTTGCGTACCGCGCTGGAAATAGCGGAAGGTTGTGTTATGGAGCAGGTACGGTTTATACCCGGCAGTATTCCGCCGCATCGCCCGCAGCCACTAGCTAGTGCACAACAGCGCTTAGAGATGGTGCAGCTGGCTATTGCTGATGAAACACAGTTTGTCGCTGATTCCCGCGAGCTGGATCGTGCCGGTGAATCCTACACTGTGACGACATTACAGTCTTTGCGTGATGATTTTGGTGATAAGGTGCCGCTGGCGTTTATTATGGGTATGGATGCTTTTTTATCCTTCCGCAGCTGGCACCGGTGGCAGGATATTATGCAAATGGCCCATCTGGTAGTGATGCATCGTCCGGGTTATGAGCCGGATGCCAGTGAGTGGCACGGCAGTACTCATGTACAGGAGCACTGTGAGCTGCAACAATCACCCGCTGGCCGGATTGCGTTTCAGTCAGTGACTCAGCTGGATATCTCTGCTACGTTTATTCGTGAGGCATCGCGGAACGGTAACAACCTGCGTTATTTATTGCCGGAGCCTGTACGTGCTTATATTGCGGCCCACGATTTATATACAACAGGTTAAACAGGTTTCAAGCAGATTTAAAAATTTTTAGCTACATCTTCGGCAGTTTTTAGATAAATTGCAGATAATCAACCCCAAAAATTAAAGTAATTGAAGGTATTAATGGAACTGGAACAGCTACAGGAACTGGTGCTTACTGCACTGGACGATATGAAAGCCCGGGATGTAAAAATTCTTGATGTCAGAGGTAAGTCGACTATTACTGAGTTAATGGTCGTTGCGACGGGAACCTCAACCCGTCATGTCAGATCTATCGCTGAAAATGTGGTGGTTGAAGCTAAAAATGCCGGGGAGCAACCGCTGGGTATAGAGGGTCAGCGTGATACTGATTGGATGCTGGTTGATCTGAACGATATTATTGTTCACATCATGCTGCCGGAAACCCGTGATTTGTATAGCCTGGAAAAACTCTGGGGTGAGGGCGATTTTCCGCAGTTGGATCTGGCGCAAAGCGGAAGCAGATAAATGCGTATTCATTTGTTGGCTGTCGGTACCAAAATGCCTGATTGGGTGGTGACGGCGACTGAAGCGTATGCCGGACGTATGCCTGCGCACTGTCAGCTGGTGATCAAAGAGATTCATGCGGTAAAGCGCACCAAAAAATCTGAGCGCCGCAAGATTATGGAAGCCGAGGGGCAGAAAATTCTGGCGGCTATTCCTGACGGTGCGGTAGTGATTGCGCTGGATGTATTGGGTAAGAGTTGGTCGAGTGAGCAGTTATCCCGGCAACTGGATGATTGGATGTTGGGCGCTCGGGATGTTGCTTTGTTAGTGGGTGGGCCGGATGGTTTGTCGCCTGCCTGTCTGCAACGGGCCGATATGAAGTGGTCGTTATCTGAGTTAACCTTTCCGCATCCTTTAGTGCGGGTGGTGATTGCTGAGCAGTTGTTTCGTGCCTGGAGTATGTTAACTAACCACCCTTACCATCGGGCTGATTGATGAATAATGATGATGTATCACAAGCCCCGCAGTTAATCCTGGCTTCTGCTTCGCCACGCCGTCGTGAATTATTAGATCAGATTGGTATTCGTTATCGGGTTGAGGTGGCGGATATTGATGAGCGGGAATTGGCTGATGAGTCGGCTGAAGTACTGGTGCAGCGTTTAGCCGTGGAAAAAGCTGAAGCCATCTGGCAGCGTGGTGATCAGCAGTTACCGGTGATGGGGGCGGATACGTTGGGCAGGTTAGATGGCGGGCTATTAGTTAAGCCCGTAGACTATGACGATGCTAAAGCCATGTTGCTAAAGATGTCTGGCTGTGAGCATGAAATTCTCAGTGCAGTGGCCTTGCGTACATCCGATGGTGTGTCGGTGAAACTCAGTCGCAGTTATGTACGTTTCCGTGACATCAGTGAAGCTGAAATAATGGCTTACTGGGAAACCGGAGAACCTTGTGATAAAGCGGGAGCCTATGCTATCCAGGGTTATGGTGCGATTTTCGCGGAACAGATGCGGGGTTCTTATTCCGGTATTATGGGCTTACCTTTGTTTGAAACCGCTGCTTTGTTAGCTGAAGCTGGTATTCATCCGTTGTCCGGACACTGATTACTTAAAAGATTTCACCTCCAAGCATGGAAGTCTCTGACCTCCACTGGTCACAATGAACAGGTTTCACTCCAAGCGTGGAAGTCTCTTACTTCCACAGTATAATTAAGAGGATATAATGAGCGCGGAATTACTGATTAATATTACCCCCCAGGAGTGCCGTGTTGCACTGCTGGAAAATGGTATTTTACAGGAAGTGCAGATTGAGCGCCTTTCGCGTCGTGGTATCGTCGGTAATATTTATAAAGGCAAGGTTTCACGGGTGTTACCGGGTATGGAAGCTGCTTTTATTGATATTGGTCTGGATAAGTCGGCTTTCCTGCATGCCTCAGATCTGTCTTTACCTAATGCTGAAGAGCTGAATGGTGATGCCGAGCTGGTGGCTGAAGCGCGGAAGCCACCGCAGATAGCGGATGTATTGCATGAAGGTAAGGGGTTATTAGTACAGGTCATTAAAGACCCGTTGGGTACTAAAGGTGCACGCCTGACGACTTATGTCACTGTGCCTTCGCGCTTTCTGGTGTTAATGCCGGATAATCAGACCATTGGTGTCTCCGGAAAGATTGATACACCGAGTGAGCGGGATCGATTGCGGGAGATGATTGCTAAGTTGCGTGAAGAGTTTGGTGATGAGTTCGGTTATATCGTGCGCACGGCGGCTGAAGGTATCACTGAAGAAACTCTACGCAGGGACATGAAATTTTTGCGCAATATCTGGTTTATGATTCAGGAAACCAGTGCGGCTTCTGAGAAGGCGAAGTTGGTTTATTCTGACCTGCCTTTGGTGCAGCGTGCCTTGCGGGATATGGTAGGTGAGCCGATTGAACGGATTCTGGTGGATTCACGGACGACCGCTAATACAGTGCAGGAGTTCTGTTCAAAGTATATCCCTGATCTGCCGGTGAGTATTGACCATTATCCGGGGGAGCGGCCAATATTCGATTTGCACGGTGTTGAAGAAGAAATTCAGAAGTCTTTGCAGCGTAAAGTGCCCTTGAAGTCAGGTGGTTATTTGATTGTTGATCAGACTGAGGCGATGACGACCATTGATGTGAATACCGGTGGTTTTGTCGGTAGCCGCAATCTGGAAGAAACTATTTTCCGCACCAATATGGAAGCCGCTCAGGCTATCGCTCGCCAGTTACGCTTACGTAATCTGGGTGGCATCATTATTCTTGATTTTATCGATATGCTGGAGCAGGAGCATAAAAAGCAGGTGATGCGCACGCTGGAACGTGCACTGGAAAAGGATTACGCCAAGACTTATATTTGTGATGTGTCGCCGCTAGGGTTGGTGGAAATGACCCGCAAAAGAACCCGTGAAAGTCTGGAACATGTGTTGTGTGGCTCTTGTCCGACTTGTAAAGGCCGGGGCTATGTTAAAACGCCGGAAACCGTGTGTTATGAAATCTTCCGTGAAATTCTGCGGGCGGTGCGCCAGTTTGATGCGCAGGGTTTATTGGTGCTGGCTTCACAGGATGTGATTGATATGCTGGTGGATGAGGAGTCCGATAGTCTGGCGGAGTTGCAGGAGTTTGTGAATATTCCGACGCGGTTACAAGTGGAGGCGCTGTATACGCAGGAACAGTTTGATGTTGTGTTGTTGTAACGTTCTGCAAGGCATGAGTGGGCAATGAATGTTCCATCAGTGAGTATCGCAGTTATCTTTTTACTGATTGTAGGCGGGGCAGTATTTATAACTCCGCTGCCTCAACTGATTTTCGTGGTTTATGTGGCAGCCAGTCTGGTTACCTTTGTTATCTACGCAATCGATAAGTCAGCAGCTAAACGCGGCACGCGGCGTACTCCGGAAAATACACTACATTTACTGGCATTAGTAGGCGGTTGGCCAGGGGCGCTGATCGCACAGCAAAAACTACGCCATAAATCACAAAAGCAGCCTTTCCGTAGGGTGTTCTGGTTGACTGTATTGCTGAATGTGGGGCTATTTATTTGGCTGGTGTTTGACACAGCAAATACAACCGCGTAGTTTCCACGCCAGCGTCAGGTCACTGGACAAACTCCACCAGTGTTAAACGGGAAAGTCGGTGCGTATTTATCATCCAATACAAAGCCAACGCTGCCCCCGCAACGGTGAATGAATCCCCTCTAGCTAGTGTTTTCATAAGCCCGAATACCGGCCTGCGTGTGTGTGGCCGTGTCAAAACGAGTCATGTTTTTCTAGTATGCGCGGTGGGCGCAGCTTTAGGATTTTAATCATGAATAAGTTTATTTTTACCCTGGCCGGTTCAGGCCTGCTTTCTCTTGCCGTTTCTCCAACGCTTGTCTTCGCTCAGACTGAACAAGTCAGTGATGCATCATCCCCCATTGAAATTTTGATTACTGCGGGCCGTAAGCAACAGGCAGCCTCCGATGCGCTGGCGGCAACCAGTGTTGTTACCCGTGAAGCGCTGGATAGATCACAGTCAGAAACCTTGGGCGAGGTACTGAGTCAGCTACCTGGTATTTCTATTGGTAATACCGGTGGTGTGGGTAAGCAGACTTCGGTTTATTTGCGTGGTAGTAATTCGGATCACGTATTGGTGTTAGTTGATGGTGTAAAAGTTGGGTCAGCTACGTTGGGTTCAACCGCTTTTGAGCAGCTGCCACTATCACAGATTGAGCGTATTGAAGTAGTGCGTGGCCCACGCTCGAGCTTGTATGGTTCGGAAGCGATAGGTGGCGTTATCCAGATTTTCACCCGTCAGGGTAGTAAACAGGGTTTTACACCGAGAGTCAGTGTGAGTTATGGCAGTAATAGTACCCGTCAGGCTGATGTGAACTTATCAGGTGGTAATGGCACTAGCTGGTTTAACCTTAATGCTGCGACTGAGCGTACTGATGGTTTTAATGCCCGTGATTTTTATTATGACTTTGGTACAGGTGGAAATGTTACTGAAGGCGATAATGACGGTTTTAAAAGTAATAATTTTTCATTGCGGGCAGGGCATGATTTCGGTGCAGGTATGAAATTGGAGTTTATGGCTTTACGCAATGATAGTGAGAATGAGTTTGATGGCGATCCTAATGAAAGTGAAGGCACACAGCAGGTAGGGGCGCTGAAATTCACGGCCCCTGTCACAAATAACACACTGCTGACTGCACAAATAGGTCAGTCACGTGATGAAAGTGAGAGTTTTAAGGACGGATTACCTTATGCTTTTGGTGGCGTTTTCAATACCAAACGGGATACTGCCAGTTTACAGGCTGAAACAAAAATCGGTGAGGGTTTTGGTGCATTAGTGTACGGCTTTGATTATCAGGATGATCAAGTCAGTGGATCGACAAACTATGATGTCAGTTCACGCGACAATAAGGGATTATTTTTAAGCTATGAAAATCAATTTGGTGCTAATGCTATTGCTGCTTCCGTGCGTCAGGATGATAACGAACAGTTCGGTGGTCAAACGACCGGAAACATAGCTTTAGGCCATAAACTCGATAATGGTATGCGCTTGAAAGCTAGTTACGGTACAGCATTTAAAGCCCCAACCTTCAATGATTTATATTTCCCGGGGTTTGGTAATCCGGACATCAGACCGGAAGAATCTCAGTCACTGGAGTTGGGTGTTAGTGGTAACTTTGCAGGCGGACGTTGGGCAGTTAATGCTTTTGAAAACCGTATTGATGACTTGATTGCGTATGTTGCTGCTGAAAATGCGGCTAATAATGTCGATAAGGCACATATACGTGGTGTGGAGTTTGAATTTGCGACTGTAGTAGCTGACTGGCAGGTATCAGCCAATGCCACACTACAGAATGCTGAAAATGATTCAGGCAGCAATAAAGGGAAACGCTTAGCACGCAGGGCAGAAAAGATATTAAATGTAAGTGCGGATCGGCGGTTTGGTGCGTTTACATTTGGAGCCACGCTGCATGCGGAAGGTGATCGTTTTGATAATGCTGGGAATACACAGCGTTTAGGTGGTTTCGCAACAGTTGATTTACGTGGTAAGTACCAAGTAGCTAAAGACTGGGCAGTTGCGGCGAAGGTCAGCAATTTGTTGGACAAAGAGTATGAAACTGCTAATAGCTACAATCAGGACGGTATCAACGGCCTAATCACCCTCGAATACCAACCCCGCTAAGGTTTTTTATGCCAACCTTAATGGTTCAAGGCTGTACCTCGGATGCCGGGAAAAGTATCCTGGTAGCCGGTCTGTGCCGCGTCCTTAAACGACGCGGCCTGTCCGTAGCACCTTTCAAGCCCCAGAATATGGCGCTCAACAGTGCGGTGACACCGGATGGCGGTGAGATTGGCCGCGCTCAGGCATTACAGGCGGAAGCAGCCGGTGTGCCGCTATCTGTGCACATGAATCCGGTATTGCTGAAGCCCAATACGGACACCGGTGCGCAGGTTATTTTACAAGGTCATTCCATCGGTAATCTGGAAGCGCTGGCCTATCACGATTACAAACCTAAAGCCGCTGCGGCAGTATTCGATTCCTACGCAAAACTAAGCCAGCAATATGACTACATTATGGTCGAAGGCGCGGGCAGCCCGGCGGAAATAAACCTGCGTGAAGGTGATATTGCCAATATGGGCTTTGCTGAAGAAGCCGATTGTCCGGTGATTATTGTT
>CALHAO010000482.1 GCA_937931765.1 uncultured Thiotrichaceae bacterium | reverse complement strand
ATGGCACGATGGTATTGCTCAATCTGCCAATGCTTATCATGAATGGCTTCAAACTCAGTACGACTAACCTGATCCAGGGGCGAGTCATCCGGTAAATACAGGGCATAATGGCGATGTTCGTTTTTTAACGTCGTCCGAAATAACCTGACAAAGCCAAATTCACGCAACCACACCGTGAGTCCCTCTTCAGGAACGTCAACCGCGTTAACCGCCATGAATACATTATGCTCCAGCGCCACCTGTCGGTTGCACTTCAGCGCAAACATAAACCCCAAGCCTTTGTTTTTAATGGTTTTGAGGTTTTTAGTACTACTGTACCAACTGTCGCCGGTCACTGAAGCAGGTGTTAGCCCCCACGAAATCACTTCGGTTAGCATGTCAATAAAATAATCATTTTTAGTCTTACCTTCCGCGTGATCATACAAACGATAATTAACCGGAAGATGATGGCCTTTAGTGTCCGTATAGTAGAGCGTAATCAGATTGATTCCTTTGACGCTACGATGGTGCTTCCCCGACCAAAAATGACTGACCAATGCCATATGATGGCTATAGGGCTTATCCAACACACTGTCATCAACGCTCAGTACGCCACCCTCCAGCGTGAGCTGTGACCGGGCCTGATCGAATAAATCCTTCGGGCTGAAACGCTCCCGGAGCAGGAACCGATTGACACTGTCATGGGACACATTCATGAGTTTAGCCAAACGACAGGCACTCGGGTAATGAGGCTCGCTCAGCAAAAAACTAATGTAGAGTGGCATGGTGCAATGGGCAGTGGGCGGACGGGTTAGTGTTCTCATTAGCTTTTTTTAACGGTTCTTGTGCAAACTCAGTATTATCAGATTATTTCGGACTCTACAATGCGTAAGTCCTAGTTTCTTGATAAACGTATAATTTTATGAATCTGATTTTTTGCTGTGTTGCGTAAGCCTTCATAACCACCTCAGAAAATAAAGCTCATGCTATACTGTTTGTGCTTGTTGGCAAGACATGAGGAGGTCTTGGTGGAGCCTATCCCCGATCCGTTATTAGTGATGCTTGAGCGTATAAAGAAAGGCGAAGAGTCCGCTCTTGAAGCGCTATATGATGCGGCAGCCAGTCGTGTTTATGGCTTGGCAGTCAAGATAGTTAATAACCCTGAGTTGGCAGAAGAAGTTGTTGGTGACGTTTTTTTGCAGGTGTGGCGCAAAGCACGCGATTTTGATGCAGAGCGGGCTGTGCCATTGGCTTGGTTGCTGATGATTTGTCGTAGCCGTGCATTGGATAAATTGCGTCGTGAAAAAAGGATAACCAAAAACCAGTGTCGACATGATGAGAATGCAGAGTCTGAGGTGATGAATGTAAAATCTCCTTTGGAAACTTTGTCATCTAACGAAATGTCGGGTTATGTTCATGAGGCTTTGCTACAGCTCAATGATCAGCAGCGCCAGCTTATTATGCTGGCCTTTTATAAAGGCATGTCTCATCAGGAGATCAGCGATTATACCGGTGATCCGCTGGGCACCGTGAAGTCTGGTATTCGGCGTGCGCAAATATTGCTAAAACAAATTATGTCCCGTGAGGATTGTAAGAAAGGAGAGGCTTATGGATAGCAACTCAGACAAGCGACTTGAAGCGCTCGATCGCGATGTGCTCGATATATTAGCTGCTGCCCATGAGCCGGTTGCCTTACCTGCTGAAGTAAATGCACGCATGCGTAACAATCTCATGCAAAGCATCCGTGCTGAAAAGGCGGCTGAAAACCCCGGTTTTTCTACTGTACGTGTTAGTGATGATGAGGGCTGGATTGAGGCATTGCCTGGGGGGCACGTGAAAGTGCTGAAGGGGGATATCACCGTGCCGAACAGTCTGTTGTCTTATTTGATTCGCTTGGAACCCGGTTTTTCTATGGAAGGCCATGCCCACCCGTTTGATGAGGAAACACTGATGATAGAAGGTGACCTGTCGTTGGGTGATTTGAAGCTGTCCGCCGGAGATTTTCATTTTGCTGCGGCTGGTGTTGTACATGGGGATGTTTACACCGTACAGGGTTGTTTGGCGTATATGCGTGGGGCTTTGCCGGTTTAATGTTGGGTTCAGCATAGTGTTTCGAAGGTTGCATGCGATAAATTATTAAAATAAATGAATCTGATTGTTTCTTTAGCTGCGTAACCCGGTTACATCAACCATAAAATGTAACCGGAGAGACGCATGAAACGACTGAAGCAAAACGTATTGGCGGCTGTTATCGCAGCCACGTGTGCTGTAACAATGTCGACTGCGACAGCATCAAGCCACCGTGAGGCACCCTTTATCACGGAAAACCCGAAAGTAGATGCGACTGATTTTTACATGTTTCGCAGCTATGAGCCGGGACGTGGCGACTACGTGACTCTGGTGGCTAATTATAATCCTTTGCAAGATGCTTATGGCGGCCCTAATTATTTCAGTATGGCGCAGGATGCACTGTATGAAATACACATTGATAACAATGGCGATGCGGTCGAAGACCTGACCTTCCAGTTTCAGTTTGATAATAAGTTAGGTAATAAAGGTGCTGGTGCGGCTTTAGCGATTAACGGTAAAAATGTTGCTGTACCACTGAAAAATATCGGGCCGGTTACGTCAAGTGATTCCAGTGCTCTGAATTTTTCTGAATCTTATACAGTCACTATGGTTGATGGTGATCGTCGTAGCGGTGTCAAAACAGCGGCGGTTGGTTCTAATAATGGTAAGTCAGTGTTTGCTAAGCCTTATGATAATGTAGGTAACAAAACCTTCAGTACACAGGATTACGCGGCCTATGCAAAAAGCTTTATTCACAATGTGACGCTGTCTTCTTGTCCGGCTGGTGCGCAGAGTGGCCGTGTCTTCGTTGGTCAGCGCAAAGATTCGTTTGCTGTCAATCTGGGTGAGATTTTCGATTTGGTGAACACCAATCCGCTTGGCCCGGTGGATGGTGAAAAAAATGTGATCGATGATAAAAATGTCACTAGTATCGCGCTCGAAGTTCCCGCTGCTTGTTTAACCGGTGGTAATGCCAGTGGCATCATTGGTGGCTGGACAACAGCTAGTTTGCCGCAGGTGCGGGTGCTTGATCCAACGCCAACTTTTGAGCAGCCTGCAGTTAGCGGTGGTGCCTGGACACAGGTTTCGCGTTTAGGTATGCCTCTGGTGAATGAGGTGGTGATTGGTTTGCCGGATAAGAATAAATTCAATGCCAGTGAACCTAAGGATGATGGGCAGTTTGCCACTTACTTCACCAACCCCACTTTGCCTGCTTTGTTGGAAGTATTGTTTGGCGTGAAAGCACCGACGGTCGAGAATCGCCCTGATTTGGTTGCAGCTTTCCTGGCAGGATTGGCGGGTGTTAATGCCAATGGTTCCGTTAGTGAAATGCAGCGTCTTAATACTAAGATCGCAGTTACTGCAAAGTCTGCGAAAAATAACCTCGGTGTTGCTGCAGGTGATAATGCAGGATTCCCGAATGGTCGCCGTCCGGGCGATGACACTGTTGATGTTGCATTACGTGTTTCGATGGGGGCTTTGTGTCATTTGAATCTGGGGTTGTGTACACCGGCTGATGCTCTAAACGGTGATCTGGCTTACACCGATGGTGCAATTCAGAATGCTGCACAGTTTGATAATGTATTCCCTTATCTGAAAACGCCTGTTTCAGGTTCGCCACAATAATCATTAACAGGAGAAGGTAAGATGAAAACGCAATTCAACCTTAAAAGCCTGTTGAGTGTGATGATACTGTTATTAGCAGTAGCATTACCACTCACTGGTTGTAACGATAATGATGACCCTGATGTGGTGTCGATCAGTGAGCGGTTGGCGAATCAGGATGCCAATAGCGAACCTGATGCTCTTAATGATGCGGTGGGTATTAAAGCTGGCATTGAGAGTTCGTTTGGCGACCCCGACAGTGAGCCTATGGATATTGGTGACGGCGAAAGCATCAAAGATGTTTTCGCTAAATCAGGTTCGTAATAATAGGGTTCTTCATGCCTGTTAGTCTCTGTTTTTTGCTATCGTATCAGAAGTAGTAAAAGTCTGGCTTCGACTCCGCTCAGCCTTCGGGTAACGCACCGAACCGTGCCCTGAGCGGAGCCGAAGGGCAGTTATAGACGCCCCCTAGATTAACTTTCACGTCACCCACATCAGGAAGTGGGTGGCGTTGCTATGTCACTTGCAGGCATAAGATGCAACCTGTCATGAATGGCATGATGAATAAACGACAATTTTGTACGAACCGGCTTGGTCAATACAAACGGGTAAGCATCATTCATGCCCATGCTGCGGTTCAATGAATTAAGGATCACGGAAAAGTCGATCCAGGTATCTAAAATACTGTCAATCGATGTCTGTCCGGAAAAAAAGTAGGCACCTTGTGGCAAACTTAAGTCTTCAACTTCCTCAGTATCTGCTGAATTCCCGGAGGTTGAGCCGGTGATGGAATAGTTTTTTGCCGTCTCTAGCGTATCCATGATGTGCATATAATGCGCCCAGGTCTCTGCCCAGTCTTCATAGGGGTGCATGGTGGCATATTCGCTGATAAATGTTTTGTGCCAGTTTTTTGGTGCGCCATCTTTGTAATGTTTGTCCATGGCATCTTTGTAGCTTAACTCGTCGTCACCAAAATATTTTTTGCATAAGGCATGTTTTTCCGCTGAGCCTGCAATTAATTTATCAAAGTAATAATGGCCCAGCTCGTGGCGAAAATGCCCCAGTAACGTGCGATAACGTTCACCCATCGCCAGTTTTGTCTGAGAGCGGGCCACGTCGTTGGCTTCGGCCAGATTAATGGTGATATGGCCCGAAGCGTGGCCGGTAAATACCGGGTCTTGGTCTTTTAATCTGCTGGCAAAATGGTCACTTACATCACGGTCAGTCGTAAAGTCAAAACTTAATCCACCTTCCGGGTCTTGGTTGATATTACGCAATGGTAAGGATAGTGCTTTCAGGGTGTACAAAGCCCGGCGTTTGGCAGCTTCCATTTTTTTCCACAATGGGATGTGCTCAACAATGCTTAAGTCCGGAATGACTTCATTAAAACGGCAGGCGAAACACAGCACTTCATCCTCGCCCTCAACGGGCACGAAGGTATCCAGGTTAACCATGCCATTACAGGTTTTGAAGTTGGCATGATTGTCGCACTTTTGATAACGAACTTCCGGCTGCGCCGCTTTGAAGTATTGCCCGCTTGCTGCATCCAGATCATAAGGCTCGACGTTATCGAACCAGTCGTCAAGCCCTACAGTTCTGTTGCAAGCAACGCAGAGGCTGTTTTCAAAAAATAAAATGGGATGATCTTTGCAGCTGCATTTGAATGTTTTCATGTTAGTAGTATGGCGTTAACGATTAGTGGGGGCAACTGTAAAATAGTGGCATTAAGTTGTGCACGAATAGTAAATTGCTGCAGAGCAGCATATAATGTGATTTCTTCCACCTGACCAGGCCAATCTGCTATGACCGAGTTTGCCGAACTAATCCTGAGTTCCGGAAAAGCAGGTGTTGAAATTGCCTTGTTTATCTTTCTTCCAATTATGATTGTCATGCTGACTTTTATGCGTCTGCTGGAAGCGCGAGGCATTCTGGATTGGATTGTGGTGCGTATCGCACCGTTTTTTCTGCCGTTTGGTGTTACTGGTCTGGGGGTGTTTGCATTGATTCAGGTGTTATTCGTCAGCGTGGCTGCACCTGTTGCGACTTTGGCGATGATGAATAACAGTGGCGTATCACGGCGTCATATCGCAGCCACTTTGGCGATGGTGTTCGGCGCAGCGCAGGCTAATGTTACTTTTCCGATGTCGGCGGTGGGTTTGCATGGTCTTACCACTATCCTGACTTCTGCGGTGGCCGGACTGTTGGGAGCGGCGGTGACGTATTACGGGTTTGCCCGGCATCTGCCTGAACGTGAAATCGCTTGCGAACCATTACCTGATCATCCGGTGGCACAGGATACAAAAGGCCTGATGTCGGTGATCAATGCGGCAGGAAAGGAGGCTTTCAATATAGCGATTAATGCTATCCCGATGCTGGTGCTGGCTTTGTTGTTGGTGAATACCCTGCGTTCATTCGGAGTGATTGAGTTGCTGGAAAGTGTACTGGCACCTTTATTTGTTATGCTTGATTTACCTGCGGCGGCCTTACTACCTGCGATTACTAAATACATTGCCGGTGGTACGGCGATGATGGGCGTAATGATGGATTCAATGGAACAGGGCTTGGTGAGTGCAGGTGAATTTAATCGTCTGGCCGGTTTTTTAATTCATCCGTTGGATGTGGCCGGTGTTGCGATCATGATGACTGCCGGAAGTCGGGTAGCTGAAGTGATTAGGCCAGCACTTTATGGTGCAGCGGTGGCGATAGTATTAAGGTCGTTGGTGCATTATTGGTGGTTTGCATCAGTTTGAGTGGGTAAAATTTGTCATTTCCCTACGCTTTGCCGCTTTAGCTTTTGCATGTAAGCCAGTTGTGGAATAATCACTGTCCTTAAGAACGGCTTTGCTGTTGTTATTTTAAAGTAGCATGCCAAATTTTGGCATGCGTATTGATGAATTTTACTCAGAGGAATGACCGAATGGATGATAATAAAAAGAAGGCGTTAGCAGCTGCATTAGGCCAGATCGAACGTCAATTTGGTAAAGGTGCGGTCATGCGCATGGGTGATGGTAGCGTGATCCGTAATATCGAAGCTATCTCAACTGGTTCACTGACTCTGGATGTTGCACTAGGCATTGGTGGTCTGCCAAAAGGACGGGTGGTTGAAATCTATGGCCCTGAGTCATCCGGTAAAACCACATTGACGTTACAAGTAATCGCGGAATGCCAGAAACTGGGCGGCACAGCGGCTTTTGTTGATGCTGAGCATGCACTTGATCCGCAATACGCTGAAAAACTAGGTGTTAATGTGGATGACCTTTTAGTGTCGCAGCCAGATACCGGTGAGCAGGCATTGGAAATCACTGACATGCTGGTGCGCTCCAGTGCCGTCGATGTTGTGGTAGTTGATTCTGTGGCAGCGTTGGTGCCAAAGGCGGAAATTGAAGGTGATATGGGTGATTCTCATGTCGGCCTACAAGCACGTTTAATGTCACAGGCGCTACGTAAGCTGACCGGTAATATCAAGCGTTCGAACACTATGGTTATCTTCATCAACCAGATCCGCATGAAAATCGGTGTGATGTTTGGTAACCCGGAAACCACCAGTGGTGGTAATGCGCTGAAATTCTATGCTTCTGTGCGTCTGGATATTCGCCGTATTGGTGCGATTAAGAAGGGCGATGAAGTGGTTGGCAACGAGACTCGCGTTAAGGTGGTTAAGAATAAAGTAGCGCCTCCTTTCAAGCAGGCAGAGTTTGAAATTCTGTATGGCGAAGGTATTTCACATGAAGGTGAGCTGATTGATCTGGGTGTGAAGCACGGCCTGGTCGGTAAGGCCGGTGCATGGTACAGCTATAAGGATGCCAAGATCGGCCAGGGCAAGGATAATTCCAAGACCTGGTTGAAGGAAAACCCGGAAGCTGCTGCTGAGATTGAGTTGGCTTTACGCACCAAGTTGCTTTCGCTGGGTGAGCCTGAAGCAGATGATGAGGCAGTCGAAGATGTTAAGAAAGATGCTAAAAAATCTTAATTAACTGACTTTTGACGGGTAGGTAGTATTTCTTGAGTGACGAACTGAAACGAGCCAAGCATCAGGCGATTCATCTGTTGTCGTTGCGGGATCACTCAAGGAAGGAGCTGGTTGATAAAATCACCCGTAAGCATGAAGTGAGTGACAGCGAGCTAAGCGGTTTGCTGGACGAGCTGGAAGCGTCTGGGTATTTAAGCGACCAGCGTTACGCTGAAATGTTTCTGCGTTCGTCGGTTATACGCGGGCATGGGCCAATGAAAATTACCTATGCTCTGCGCAATAAAGGTGTTGATGACGAGTTGGTGCGTGAGGCGTTCGATTCATCTGATAACGATTGGCTGGAGCATGCCCGCTACCAGCGCGAGAAAAAATTTGGCGAAGAAATCCCCGAGGATTTCAAGGAGCGCGCTCGCCAGTCCCGATTTCTGGCCGGGCGCGGTTTTTTTATAGACACAATTAATGCGGTTTTCCATGAAAAGTGCTGACATAAGACAGAAGTTTTTCGACTTCTTTAAAGAACGTGGACATGAGAATGTTCCCTCCAGTTCACTGGTGCCTGGTAACGATCCTACGTTGCTGTTTACCAACGCCGGTATGGTGCAGTTTAAAGACCTGTTTCTGGGTGTTGAGAAACGCGCCTATCAACGTGCGGTGACCTCTCAGCGCTGTGTGCGAGCGGGTGGCAAGCATAATGATCTGGAAAATGTCGGCTATACGGCGCGGCATCATACGTTCTTTGAGATGATGGGTAACTTCAGTTTCGGTGATTATTTCAAGGAAGATGCGATTCGTTTTGCCTGGGAGTTTCTGACGGAAACGCTTGGTTTGCCGAAAGAAAAGCTCTGGGTGACGGTTTACGATACCGATACCGAAGCGTTCAACTTTTGGGTAGAAGAAATCGGTTTTCCGGCAGAGCGTATTAGCCGCATCGGTGACAATGGCGGTGCACCTTATGCCTCAGATAATTTTTGGCAGATGGGTGATACCGGGCCTTGTGGGCCTTGTAGTGAAATTTTCTATGATCACGGTGAGCATATCTGGGGTGGCCCGCCGGGAACACCAGAAGAAGACGGCGACCGTTTTATAGAAATCTGGAACCTGGTCTTTATGCAGTATGAGCGTACTGCTGATGGCAGCATGAATCCATTGCCTAAGCCATCTGTAGATACTGGTATGGGGCTGGAACGTCTGGCGGCGATTTTGCAGGGTGTGCACAGCAACTATGAAATTGATATTTTTCAGACCTTAATCAAATCAGCCGCCGCTATAGCTGATCTGAAGGATTTAGATGATCCATCACTGAAAGTGGTGGCGGATCATATTCGTTCTTGTTCATTCCTGATTGTTGATGGCGTGTTGCCATCCAATGAGGGGCGTGGTTATGTGCTGCGGCGGATTATTCGTCGTGCCGTGCGTCATGGCAATAAGCTTGGTCTGAAAACACCGTTCTTCCACAAGCTGGTGCAGCCGTTAGTGGATGAAATGGGTGTTGCTTATCCTGATCTGGCAAAAATGCAGGGCCAGATTGAGCAGGCGCTGGAAAAAGAAGAAGCCCGCTTTGCTGAAACACTTGAGCACGGCATGAAAATCCTCGAAGACGCCATCGCGAATATGTGTGGTGACACCATTGATGGCGAGACTGTGTTCAAGCTTTACGATACCTATGGTTTTCCGCTAGATCTGACAGCTGACATTGCGCGTGAGCGTGAACTTAAAGTGGATGAAGTCGGATTCGATAAAGCGATGGATGTGCAGCGCAAGCAATCCCGTGAAGCCGGAAAGTTTGGTGTTGATTATACAACTACGCTGGATGTGGATTCTGCGACTGACTTCCATGGCTATGACCTTCTGGAAGAAAGCAGTGTTGTTGCTGCTTTGTTTGTCGGTGGTGAGTCGGTCGACAGTTTGGCTGCGGGAACAGAAGCTCAGTTGGTGATGGATCATACGCCGTTTTATGCCGAATCTGGTGGTCAGGTAGGTGATACCGGTATGTTGCGTTCTGGTGATGCGGTTTTTCGTGTAACAGACACCCAAAAGCAGGGTGCTACTTTTGTGCATAATGGTGTGCAGGAATCTGGCATATTAGCTGTTGGTGCTGAAGTGGTGGCTGAGGTTGATAGTGTGCGTAGGCAGGCGGTTATCCTGAATCACTCCGCTACACATTTGATGCATGAAGCATTGCGTCAGGTGTTGGGTGAGCACGTTGAGCAAAAAGGCTCGTTGGTGAATGAAGAACGTTTGCGTTTTGATTTCTCTAACCCTGATCCGGTATCTGCTGAGCAGATGGCTGAGGTTGAGGCGATTGTGAATGCGCAAATCATGGCCAATGCTGAAACGTCCGCGAACATTATGAATATGGAGCAGGCTAAAGCTGCTGGCGCGATGGCTTTGTTTGGTGAGAAGTACGGTGATGAAGTGCGGGTGTTACAAATTGGCTTCTCGACTGAATTATGTGGCGGTTGCCATGTGAATCGCACGGGTGATATTGGTTTATTCAAGATTATCAGTGAAAGTGGTGTGGCTGCGGGTATTCGCCGGATTGAGGCGGTAACGGGCAAGAATGCGTTGAGCTGGTTGAATGAAACCAATGACCGTTTGAATGATATAGCGAAATTAGTGAAATCCAATAGCAGTGACGTAGTGGGCAAGGTTGAAGCGGCATTACAGAAAAACCGTGCGCTGGAGAAAGAGCTGGAGCAGCTGAAAGGCAAGTTGGCTTCTCAGGCTGGCTCTGGTTTGGCTGATCAGGCGATTGATGTGGCAGGTATTAAGGTGCTGGCTGCGAATCTGGAAGGCGCTGATCCAAAATCATTGCGTGACACTGTGGATCAGCTGAAGAATAAACTGGGCCAGGCGGTGGTTGTATTGGCTGCGGTAAAGGATGGCAAGGTTAGTCTGGTCGCCGGTGTTACTAAGGCTGAGACGGCGAAGGTGAAGGCGGGTGATGTGTTGAAGTTTGTTGCTGAGCAAATCGGCGGTAAAGGTGGTGGTCGCCCGGATATGGCTCAGGGTGGTGGTACAGATGTTGCGGCGCTGCCTGCGGCATTGGCTGCTGTGCAACATTGGGTTCAGGAACGGACTTAGGATAAGGATATGGCACTGATAGTTCAGAAGTACGGTGGTACTTCAGTAGGCTCACCGGAACGGATTAAAGCGGTCGCTGACCGGGTTATTCGCTGGGTGAATCGTGGTAATGATGTGGTCGTCGTGGTTTCGGCGATGTCCGGTGAGACCAATCGCATGGTGGGTCTGATTAATGAGATTGACCCTGAAGGTTCGGCGCGTGAGAAGGATATGATCCTGTCGACTGGCGAACAGGTAACCATTGGTTTGCTGTCAATGGCGTTGCAGAGTAAAGGTCAGGATGCACGTTCTTATACCGGTGGTCAGGTTAAGATTCTGACCGATGCGGTGCACACGAAAGCACGTATCCGCCAGATTGATGATACACCGATCCGCAATGACCTGAATAAAGGTCGTGTCGTAGTCGTAGCCGGTTTCCAGGGTATGGACGAGTACGGTGATATTACGACGCTGGGCCGTGGTGGCTCCGATACAACAGCGGTGGCGCTGGCAGTGGCGTTGAAGGCGGATGAGTGCCAGATTTATACCGATGTGGATGGTGTGTACACTACTGATCCGCGTATGGTGGCGGATGCGCGGCATATTCCGGTGCTGGGTTTGGAAGAGATGCTGGAAATGGCGAGTCAGGGTTCTAAAGTCCTGCAAATCCGTGCCGTTGAGTTTGCTTATAAATATGATATGCCCATTCGTGTGCTGTCGAGCTTTGATGATGATGAAAAGCCGAAAAGTACGCTGGTAACCCATGAGGACGGTGTAATGGAAGATGTGTTGGTACGTGGTATTGCGTTTAATCGTGATGAAGCTCAGTTAACGATTGCGGGTGTGCCGGATCAGCCGGGCATTGCTTATCAGATTCTGGGGCCGGTGGCGGATGCCAATATCGAAGTGGATATGATTTTACAAAATGTCGGGCGTGATGGTTTGACTGATTTTACGTTTACTGTGCACCGTAATGACCTTGAAGCAGCCAGCAAGCTACTTGAGGGCGTTGCCAGCAAGCTGGAGGCGAGTCAGTGTAAGTGGGACGACAAAATTGCTAAGGTGGCGATTGTAGGGGCGGGTATGCGCTCTCATGCTGGTGTGGCGAGCAAGATGTTCAAAGTACTGGCTGATGAGGGCATTAATATCCGTCTGGTGTCTACTTCTGAGATCAAAGTGGCTGTGGTGGTGGATGAAAAATATGTGGAACTGGCGGTACGGGTTTTGCACGATGCTTTCGGTTTGAGTGAAACTATGGCTTAATTGGCCAGTGCTGTTTTGTGGTGCTGAGTTAATCAAAAATAGCCTTTCTGCCATCAGAAGGGCTATTTTTTTGGCAAACGATAAAATTTTTGAAGTCTTTCTTAAAAAATACCAATAAAAGGCTGTTGCTTTTTGTCACTTAATGGTAAAAGTACAACACTATAATAAGAAAGTTCAGTCTCAGTTCATTGGATTTGTGGGATTGTTGGTCATAGATATGTGTGGGTTGTTTTGTGTGTAACCCGTTTAGAGTAGCGGCAAAAAATGGCATATGGAGATTTGCGTTATGTTAATACTGACTCGTAGGGTTGGGGAGACTCTCATGATTGGGGACGATGTGAGCGTCACAGTATTGGGAGTGAAGGGAAATCAAGTGCGTTTAGGCATTAATGCGCCGCGTGATGTTGCTGTGCATCGTGAAGAAATTTATGATCGCATTAACCAGGAGCCATTGGAAGTGGCCGTTGTGGAAGAAAATTCAAATTAGGTCTTTACCCTGATCGAATTGACAGTTATCCTTACCGCCGTCGAAATTGAATCGATTTGGAGAGTTGGCCGAGTGGCTGAAGGCGCTCCCCTGCTAAGGGAGTATGGGGTTTATAGCCTCATCGAGGGTTCGAATCCCTCACTCTCCGCCATCAATATTCCGGGTTAAAGAAAATATTAAATTTTGCTTGACCAAAGGAAGTGAAATGCGCAGAATACGCATCTCAGTTTTGCACCCATAGCTCAGCTGGATAGAGTACTTGGCTACGAACCAGGCGGTCGGGAGTTCGAATCTCTCTGGGTGCACCATATTTGAAAAGGCTCACATGATTTTATCTGTGAGCCTTTTTTAATTGTGTCATTGAAATTTTACCTTCAAGGGTGTGGGTCACATGCCTACATACTGCAACCAAGCAAACCCACTAACCACCAAATGTGCAGCGCTAAAACCAAGGCTAATCAGCACCAGATTTTTTGGTACAATGAGTTCTTTAGCGTCGTCTAGGTTTTCAACGTCTTTTGTGAAATGACGGCTGTGCCAGGTGGCCACCGCAAAGTAGCTGATAAATGCGGCGGGCAAGAAGATTGACCAGCCCGGAAAGCTAATTGAGAAAAGGGCGTATATGCAGGTTATCAACCAGATGAATTCTACGGTTGATATAGCTATTGCAATTGCCGTTAACTTGCCCCGGTCTGAGTATAGGTTCAGACTCTCGATCAGTTGCAATGTTGCAACGATAACGCTGAATGTAATAAATGTTTCTGCTGTCATGGCGGTATTGTAACGACATAAAGAAATATTGCAGCGTATAATTAGCTATATCGCCCAATCTCTCAACACCAACGTAAGGTCAGAATCATGCAGTATCCAAAGTCCTATGATGTCATTGTCATCGGTGGCGGCCATGCCGGAACCGAAGCTGCGCTCGCGGCGGCGCGTATGGGCCAGAGTACTTTGCTGCTGACTCACAATATCGAAACCATTGGCCAGATGAGCTGTAACCCTGCTATCGGTGGCATAGGTAAAGGTCACCTGGTTAAAGAGATTGATGCGTTGGGCGGTGCAATGGCCAAGGCTGCTGATAAAGGCGGTATCCAGTTTCGCATCCTGAATTCGCGTAAAGGCCCGGCAGTACGTGCCACCCGTGCGCAGGCTGACCGTGTGCGTTATAAAGCGGCGGTTCGGGCGATTGTTGAGGGCCAGGAAAATCTTGATTTGTTTCAGCAGGCGGCAGACGACCTCATTCTTGAGGGTGAGCGTGTTGTTGGTGTGCGTACACAAATGGGTGTGGATTTTTCTTGTGCCACCGTTATCCTGACGGCGGGTACGTTTCTGGCCGGAAAAATTCATATTGGCATGGAAAATCACAGTGGCGGACGCGCCGGTGATCCACCGTCCCTGGCGTTGGCTGATCGTTTGCGTGAAATGCCGTTGCGGGTTGAGCGTCTTAAAACTGGCACACCGGCTCGCATTGATTCACGCAGTGTGGATTTCAGTCAGCTACAGGAGCAGGCCGGTGATACGCCGATTCCGGTGTTTTCCTTTATGGGTAAACGCGAAGATCATCCACCACAAGTGTCTTGTTACATCACCTATACCAATGAGCGTACACACGAAATTATCCATGCTGGTTTGGATCGTTCGCCTTTATATACCGGTGTGATTGATGGTGTCGGGCCACGTTATTGCCCGTCGATAGAAGATAAAATTGTCCGCTTTGCTGATAAAGACCATCACCAGATTTTTGTCGAGCCGGAAGGGCTGGACACTTATGAGTTGTATCCGAATGGCATTTCTACCAGTTTGCCATTTGATGTGCAGATTGAATTTGTGCGTTCGATTGCCGGATTTGAAAATGCGCACATTACGCGTCCGGGTTATGCGATTGAGTACGACTATTTTGATCCGCGTGACCTGAAGCCCACCCTAGAAACCAAGGCAATTAAAGGCTTGTTTTTTGCGGGGCAGATTAATGGCACGACCGGTTATGAAGAGGCTGGTGCGCAGGGTTTGATCGCTGGTTTGAATGCGGCGCGCTTGGTGCAGGGCAAAGAAGGTTGGTGGCCACGTCGTGATCAGGCTTATATCGGCGTGATGGTTGACGATCTGATTACCAATGGTACGCAGGAGCCTTATCGCATGTTTACCAGTCGCGCTGAGCACCGCTTGTTGCTACGCGAAGATAATGCAGATTTGCGCCTTACTGAAATCGGGCGGGAATTAGGTCTGGTGGATGATGAGCGTTGGCAGGCTTTTGATAAGAAGCGCGAGGCCGTTGAGTTGGAGCAGCAGCGTTTGCATGAAACCTTCCTGCATCCGAAGACAATTAGCGATGAAGAAAGTCAGCGGGTGTTTGGTGATAAGCTGAGTCGTGAATACCGACTGACTGAGCTGTTACGTCGTCCGCAGGTGACTTATGACGGTTTGATGAGTCTGGATGTGCTGAAAAGTGATCTGGTTTTGGATGAGAAGGTGACTGAGCAGGTTGAAATTCAGTGCAAATACGCCGGTTATATTGACCGTCAGATGGGTGAAGTGGATAAGCAGAAGCGCCATGAAGAAACCAGCCTGCCGGAAGCGCTGGACTATGCCGATGTGCAGGGTTTATCCAATGAAGTTCGGCAGAAACTAACCGAACAGCGGCCCGTTACTTTGGGGCAGGCGGCGCGTATTCCCGGCATGACACCGGCAGCTATCTCTTTGTTATTGGTGCACCTTAAAAAACAATCGCTGCGCAGTGGGCAGCTAAAGGCCAGCGCATAAATGTCTGAAGTATGGCAGCAGGGTTTAGATAGTTTGGGTGTGGCACTAAGCGCCCACCAGCAGGAGCAGTTGCGGCAATATATGCAGCTGATGCAGCGCTGGAATAAGGTTTATAATTTAACGGCAGTCCGTGATCCGCAGCAGATGTTACCGCTGCATTTATGGGATAGTCTGAGTGTTGCCGCCTTAGTGCGGGGTGATAATTGCCTGGATGTGGGTAGCGGAGCGGGTTTGCCGGGTATTCCTTTGGCGGTGTTGTATCCTGAGCGGCAGTTCACTCTATTGGATACCAATGGTAAAAAAACGCGCTTTATTCAGCAGGCGGCATTAGAATTGGGTTTAGGTAACGTACAGGTTGTACAGCAGCGTGTTGAGCAATGGCAGCCAGACGGGAAGTTTGCAGCTATTATCAGTCGAGCC
>CALHAO010000481.1 GCA_937931765.1 uncultured Thiotrichaceae bacterium | reverse complement strand
TTCACCTTGATCTGGCAGGTTTGATAGCGTCTTGGATGTAGTGCCCGGTGTAAAGGTTTGGTTTAGTAAATTAAGGCTATTACTTCCACTTGGTTCTGTACCGACTCTTAACCACCACCGCTCAATATTGCTAGTTCCATTACTGTCCCACTGGAATGTTTGTGTTGTACTATTAAATGTTGTTCCCGGAGAAGGGACTTCCATCTCGGGTTCAGCCGTAGCGGTCGTTGCCTTATAAGTGTAGTAAAGATAATTCCATGATCCGTTTATCTTGTACCCGAGTCTGACGTAAATAGCTTCACCTTGATCTGGCAGGTTTGATAGCGTCTTGGATGTAGTGCCCGGTGTAAAGGTTTGGTTTAGTAAATTAAGGCTATTACTTCCACTTGGTTCTGTACCGACTCTTAACCACCACCGCTCAACTGGAGTATCACTAGCCCAATTGAAAGTTTGTGTGGTGCCAGTAAGCGTACTGCCATCGGCAGGAGTCATTGTGACTGTCGGAACTGTAGTACCAAAATTTGCGGTCATTGTGACACCACTGGCACTAATAGCGTTTACGTCAATATTTGTTGAGTTATTGCTATAGTCTTTAGAGTTAGGCGTTGAGGTATCGTTGAAAGTAGTAGCATTTCCTGAATACCATAAGTCTTTCTCATCGTTATCGTCAGCGTTATCTGCTTTTTCTAGATCTACCCAGCGTTGGTTATCATTTGTATTATCAGATTGTGAATCATCGATATGCCAAATCGCCAATCCTCCGGTGGTACTGGAAGGATCGTCTATGAGGTAATAGAGTCCATTGTCATAACCGGCAAGTTGACGGTTTTCAACTAAAAAATATTCATCAGGATTAGAAGTACTTGCACGACGAATTACATTGGCTGAGTTACTGAATTGATCACCGCTGGCTTCTATGGTCTCGGTGTTGACACCTTCGGATGCCGTTGCCCAATTCAAAGTTGATTTTACCCATGCTGAAGGTAGCACCGGTGTTTGCCCAAAACGAGTATCCCCAAGCTGAGCTCCCCAGCTTCCTCCACCCATTAGACAAAAAGGGCCAACACCATCTGAAGACCCATCGTAGTCATATAAGTCTGGCAAGCCGAAGGTCAAGTGTCCAATTTCATGCGCTATGATGCCCATGGTCGCTTGAGCGGGGTTAGTAACGCCCTGCATCTCTCCAAATTGAGCATAGCCTAATTGGCTATTGTGGTACGCTCCGACAGTTACGCCATCCACAACGGGAGCGGCAACATTGAAAATCGCCCACGCATGCCCCCAAACACTTGAAATACTTGAAGGTCCAGTTGCTCTTTCATGGCCTGCTACAATAACTATGACAGATAGTTCGTCACTGTCGACATAGCCATCACTATTGTAATCGTAACTAGAGAAATCTACATACGGATTCGCTGCAAGAATAGCATCTTTTGCTAATTGTTGATTAGGTGTACCAGTATTATCAGCAGTATTTGGATGATTTTGGTTCAGTGTCAGCCAGCCTACCACCCCATTATTAGAATTACCTGAAGTTTCAGTGGCAGGGGCAAAGTTAACCTTTCCATGTGAAGCCTCGTCAAAGTAATCGCTTATGTTGTTTTGGAGAAGACCACCCCAACTACTCTCAGTAGTAGATGCAGTGACGTCATTAAATTGAACCAGTATGAACAACAGATTACCATTGTAATTACCAGTGGGAGCCGCCTGAAGTGGAATTGATGTGGATTGTTCGGCGCTGCTACTTGGCGAAGGCAAACTCGGGGGGTTATTAATCGTTGTTGGCTGAATATGTGAGTCCAAATTAGCCGGGGGCGAACTTGTTACTGGAACATTAGACAACAGAGGCTGGTTATCGATAAACCGCTCTACGTAAAAATACTGCCCAGAAGGGTTGGGTGCAATAGCAAAACCAGCTTCTGTTTCTAACCAATTTACCCATTCATCTCCTTTTTGACGGGCATTTATTGTTTGGCCGCCAATATCAAGCTGGAAAGTCTTTGGAGCTGCTGATACCGCATGAGCTGGTTGGCTGAGCAAGCCAAAAAATATTAAAGACGCAAAGAGTAAGAGAGGTAAAGATATTCCCCTCGTTGATGTGTTGTTCATTGTGCATACCTCACGGTTTGTGTAGGATATAAAAGTGGATGTTGCATGCTATTAGCGATCAGAGCGAATAGTTTTATATATAGAAAGTTTATTAAATAAGCTAAACATACTACCTTCTATAGTCATAGTTGTACAGATAGATTTCTATATTTTAAATGTAATAATAAAAATTTTTACACTTGGTTAAATCAAATTATGAACAATAATTATATCTCGACCAGTTCGGAATGGACGTTTGAAGCCATCGAGAAATACAATACGGAAATTGCCCGTATTGCCAAAGAAAAATTCAAACTCGACACTTATCCGAACCAGATTGAAATGATCCGCTCTGATCAGATGATGGATGCCTATGCTTCGGTGGGCATGCCGGTGTTTTATAATCACTGGTCGTATGGCAAACACTTCGTCAACGTGGAACAGAACTACTCCCGTGGCCGCATGGGGCTGGCGTATGAGATCGTGATTAACTCCGATCCTTGTATTGCCTATCTGATGGAAGAAAACACCATGACTATGCAGGCGCTGGTAATTGCGCACGCTTGTTATGGTCATAACTCTTTCTTCAAAGGTAATTACCTGTTTCGCAGCTGGACGGATGCAGAAGCGATTATTGATTATCTGGTGTTTGCGCGGAATTTTATTTCTGAGTGCGAAGAGCGTCACGGTGCAGAAGAAGTTGAGGCGCTGTTGGACTCCTGTCATGCATTGATGAATTACGGTGTCGATCGTTATCATCGGCCATCACCAATTTCTGCTGAAGCTGAAAAGCTGCAGCAGGATGAGCGTGAGGAATATATCCAGCAGCATCTGAATGATTTGTGGCGTACCTTGCCGACTCAGGAAGTTAAGGATGAGGAGATAGAAAAGCAGAAATTTCCGCAGGAGTCACAGGAAAACATTCTGTATTTCTTTGAGAAAAACTCACCGTCACTCAAGAGCTGGCAGCGTGAAATTGTGCGGATTGTGCGTAAGATTGCACAATACTTTTACCCGCAGCGTCAGACCCAGGTGATGAACGAAGGTTGGGCGACGTTCTGGCATTACACCATCCTTAATGAAATGTATGACGAAGGTTTGGTGAACGATGGCTTCATGATGGAATTCCTGACTTCGCACTCCAATGTGGTGATGCAGCCTGAATTCGATAGCCCTTATTATTCCGGTATTAATCCTTATGCATTAGGTTTTGCGATGATGCGGGATATTCGCCGTATTTGTGAAAATCCGGATGAAGAGGATAAACGCTGGTTTCCGGATATTGCCGGGTCGGATTGGCTGAAGACGATGGATTATGTGATGCGTAACTTCCGTGATGAGAGTTACATTTTACAGTTCATGTCACCGAAGATTATGCGTGATTTCCACTTTTTTGCTTTGCAGGATGATGATCGTCAAAGCGCGATTGATGTGACTGCGATTCATAATGATGAGGGTTATCGTTTACTGCGTGAGACTTTATCGCAGCAGTATAACCTCAGCTCAAATGAGCCGGATATTCAGGTGGAAAGCGTGAATGTGCGCGGCGATCGGTCGCTGACTTTGTACCATCATATGCATGACCGTAAGCCGTTGAATAATGACTGTTATGAGATGCTACGGCATATCCACCGCTTGTGGGGCTACGATGTGCACCTGCATTCTGTCGAGCCGGATGGGCGGCGGGTGCGGAGTTATCATTTGCAGGGTGGTGAGGTTGAGGGATGAGCAGCGTATTATGATTATATAGAAACCGGGTTTGATGTCGTTTTAGTGGTGCAGTTGGTCAGGATAAACAGGGTGCTGGTCAGGACTGGGGTGTTGGGGGATTCTGAATCACACCTATAATTAAATTATATAAATAAAGAAAAATAATTTAATGACTCGAATGACTTCCTTCAGTGCGCTGCTTTGCTGCCTGGTTTTAGCTGCTTGTAATACTGAACAAATTACCGACCCTTTAGTGTCTTCTGATGCAATGATTTATGCCGATGGACAGGCTAAGCGTGCGAATGTGTTGCCGGTTGATTCTGTGCAGAAATCCGGGCTGGCACCTGTATCAAACATAGTGACTAAACAGCAGCAATATCAGTTGTTATTAGTACTGCCTTCCGAAGGTGTGCCGTTAAATGAATATTTTGATTTGGTGGTTGATGTTCTGAATCCTGTGGGGCAGCCGCTATCTTATCCTGTTGAGTTGGAAATAGACGCTGGCATGCGAGCGCACAGTCATGGCATGAATACCTTACCAAAGATAAAGCCATTGGGTGGTAGCCGGTTTATTGTTGAGCAAATGTTGTTTCATATGCCGGGTGAGTGGAACCTGACGTTTAAGGTAAAGCGGGGAATGATGGGGGATTCTGCGGATATTGATCTGGAGGTGTGGCCATGAGCAGATCCTTTGTTTTAATACTGCGGTTGTTTTTGTGTTCAGCGTTGATATTCACTTTGTCTAAGGCGCAAGCTGATGATAATGAAATAACCTTTTCTGCGTATGAGAAGCATGTCATTCAGTCTTTGTCCGGCGAGAAGTTGGTGGACAAAACAGATCCAACGAATCGGGTATCTGGTCATCCCGATGCCATTGCTATGGGGCAGGAGTTATTCTTCGATTTCCGTCTATCCCGTGATGGCACGCGTTCTTGTGCTTCCTGTCATAATCCTACTGATAGTTGGAGCAGTGCTTATATGGCAGGTGTGGATAATGCACCGTTGGAAAAGCACACACCTCATTTATGGAATATCGCCCAGAATCGCTGGTTTTCCTGGAATGGTCGTGCAGACACTCTATGGGGCCAGGCTTTAGGGCCGATGGAGCATGAAGGTGAAATGGCTGGAAGCCGTACCGCCATTGCCCGGCTGATACAGAGTGATGGTGATTATCGCCAGACGTATGAATCACTGTTTGGCAGCATTTCTGATGAATTATTACAAAGTTTGCCTGAGCAAGCTAAGCCATTAACTGAAACCCCGAATCATCCAGTTAATATTGCCTGGAAAAGCCTCGATAAGGAAACGCAGCAAGCCGTCAATCAGGTGTTTGTTAATACGGCGAAAATCATTGCAGCTTTTGAGGAAACAATAGTTTCACGAAACTCACCTTTTGATCGTTTTGCAACGGGAATGAAAACAGGTGATGAGCATAAACAACAAGCTATTTCTGATACTGCAAAAAAAGGCTTGAAGTTGTTTGTCGGTAAGGCTGGATGTGTTCAGTGTCATTTCGGGCCAAATTTTTCGGATGGGGAATTCCATCATTTGTTTCTGGAAAAAAGGCAGCCCGGTTTATCAGACGGGCGTTATCTGGGTGTTTCTCAGTTAATGGTCGATCCGTTTAATACGAAAAGTGCTTATAACGATGCCCCAATTGATGGGAGTTACCGCAGCCCGTTGGATTATGTTTACCGTAATGTGGAATTCCGTGGCCAGTTCAAAACTCCGTCATTGCGCAATGTCGTAAAAACAGCGCCTTATATGCATACCGGTGAGTTGGGTTCGTTAGATGAGGTGGTGCGTTATTACAATAATATTTCCGAGCGTAAGGTGCCAGGAAATCATCAGGAAACTGTTCTGACATCGCTGAACCTGACGCCAGATGAGCAGGATTATCTGGTAGCTTTTTTACAGACTTTAACCGATGAATCTTTTCTGCACACACTGTCTCAAAGAGCAAAATAATAATAATGAATGCCCCTAAGTTTTTTAGTACCAGTCCGGTTGGCAGGCTGTTGGTATTTATTTTATTTCTGCTGTTTTCCAGTGTCGCAATGGCCCACGTGAAGTGGTTTGTGGAGTTTGATATCAGTGATCCGCCAAGGGCGTTAAAAAGTCTGTTTGATTATGCTTATATCCCTACGTTGATGGTGTTGTCCTTTTGGGGAGTGGCGGTTGCTGGCTTTCTGGATGGCTTATGGTATCGCTGGTTTGGTGAGTTTGACTGGTTGCGCAATCGCTTTGATGATGTCGATGTTACTTCACTGAATATTCTCCGCATCGGAACCGGCGTTATCTGC
>CALHAO010000480.1 GCA_937931765.1 uncultured Thiotrichaceae bacterium | reverse complement strand
CCCCCACTCAATCGCCATCGCTTTGGTCATGCCTTCAATCGCGTGCTTACTCGCACAATACACCGTGCGATCAACACCACCGACATGCGCCATCTGGCTGGAGATATTCATAATACTGCCGCCATTACCGGCAGCCTTCATGCCCCGCGCCACTTCCGTACTCAGGAAATAAGCCGCCCGCACATTGACATTCATCACCGCATCATAATCATCCGGTGTCGCATCCAGCGCGGCTGAATGCCGCGCCAAACCAGCACTATTCACCAGAATCGAGTACGCATCCCGCTCAGCCAAAGCCGCTTTCACCGCATCCAGATCCGTAATATCCAGCGCCAATGCTTCAGCCGAATGCCCTGCGTCCTGCAATGCACCCACCACATCCGCCAGCGCATCCGCACGCCGCGCTGCCAAAGTCACTGAAGCACCCGCCTCAGCCAAAGCCACCGCACAAGCCAGACCAATCCCCGATGATGCGCCCGCCACTAATGCGCGACGGCCATCCAATCGGAATGAAGGTGTTTGTGGTAATTTCACTGTGTCGCTCCTGCGTCCAAGGGAGGTATTCCTCCCATATTACGGGCCTTATTAAATTCACGCAGGCGGGCAAAGACATCCACACCCAGCTGTTTATAAACGCTCAATAAATCGACCAATACCCAGTTCTCACGGATCAAACCGTCTTCAATCCGCCAGAAATCCAAACTGCGCATTGTGATCTGCTGCCCCGTCGCCGGAATACCCAGCCACCCGTCATGCGTAATACTTTGCTTCATGTTCGGCCAACCCGTCACCGCTGCATAATTGCCGTCACCAAAAAAGTGAAAGGTCACTTCATCATCATGCTGGCCACGATCCGGCATAGCGTTTAAAAACGGAATCTGATGCCAATGGCGAAAACCGGCAATACCACGACAAGTACCGATACCCGCCGGGCCATACCAACCCATCTTCGGGTGCCAGAACTTTTCCAATTGCATGACTTCCGGCCCGCCCTGTTTCGGGTGCTGCGTCATAGCACCGAGCATATCGACAATGTGCTGACAACTCGCCTGACTTTGCGCCTCATCGCGGGGTGCATCTGAAATACCATCCAAAGTCGCCGGAGCCGGTGCACGCCATTGCCGCCCTAAACCGGGAGCCATTGGCCATGCGTTCGCCTGCATCATCACTTCGGGGATATCCCACAGTGCCTGCATTTCTACGACCTTATTATCGACTACGCGGTAAAACTCGTGGAAGCGCATGGAAACTTGGTGACCTGTGGGTGGAATGTCCAGCCAGGGGTTCATGAAACTGCCGGTGTAATAACCGCAGCAGCCTACCCATTCATCGCCTTTGTCGGTTGTGCCGGATATTACGATGGTATCGCGGCGTTCCAGGTCGAGCATGGCTTGGTGTAGTGGTTTGTATGCCTGTTGGTATAGAGCGTCTGCGTCGGCCAGCGTTTCGAAGGGGTATGCCAGTTGGATCAGGGCATCTTTGGCGAAAAGCTGGTTTAGGGTGGCTTTTACGGTGGTTGGGTCGTAGTTGTATAGGGCTTGGCGTAAAGGCTTTATTAGGGTTTTAGGCATGGATATCTACACAACTTAGCGAGTGACACTCCGTAGCCACCCCCCATCCCCGACCCTTCCCCCACAAGGGGAGGAAGGGAGACAAGCAAGCCTCTACATTACGCACCTTAACCTTGCCGCTGGCACGACTAAACTCCCTTCCCCCCTTTGTGGGGGCAAGGGCTGGGGATGGGGGGTGGCGCAGCTGACTCACTCAGCCGCCCCCGCATAAGGCACATCCTTACCACCATACCGACGCACCCGAATATTCGCCTGCTCACCATGCCCGGCAAAATGCTCCAGCGCACACAACCGCGAACAATACTCACCGACCAACGCCGAAGCCTCATCCGTAGTCACTTTCTGATAGGTATGCGTCTTAATAAACTTACCCACCCACAAGCCACCGGTATAACGCCCCGCCTTCTTAGTCGGCAGCGTATGGTTAGTCCCAATCACCTTATCACCATAAGAAACATTAGTTCGTGGCCCAAGGAACAACGCACCATAACTGGTCATATTCTCCAAAAACCAATCATCCCTATCCGTCATCACCTGCACATGCTCAGAGGCATAAAAATCAGCCTGCTCCAGCATTTCTTCGTAGGTATCACAGACAATCACTTCGCCGTAATCTTCCCACGACTTACCCGCCGTTTCCGCCGTCGGCAGAATCTTCAGCAGGCGCTCAATCTCGCTCATGGTGTCATTAGCCAGCTTTTCAGAGTTCGTCAGCAGCACTGCCGGTGAGTTATAACCATGCTCAGCCTGACCTAATAAATCCGTGGCACACAATTCACCGTCCACAGTTTCATCAGCGATGATCATAGTTTCAGTCGGCCCTGCAAACAGGTCAATACCGACACGCCCGTATAACTGGCGCTTAGCTTCCGCAACAAACGCATTGCCCGGCCCCACCAACATATCCACCGGGTCAATCGTCTCAGTGCCCAGCGCCATTGCGCCGACTGCCTGCATGCCACCCAGCACATAAATCTCATCTGCACCGGCTAAGTGCATCGCCGTAACAATCGCCGGATGTGGCTTGCCCTGATAAGGAGGCGCGGAAGCAATAATACGTTTCACACCGGCTACTTTAGCGGTAAGTACACTCATGTGCGCAGAAGCCACCATCGGGAATTTCCCACCCGGTACATAACAACCCACCGAGTTCACCGGGATGTGTTTGTGCCCCAGAATGACACCGGGCATAGTTTCAACTTCCACATCCAACATCGAATCACGCTGATGTTGTGCGAAGTTGCGAATCTGTGTCTGGGCGAATTTAATATCCGCCAGATCACGTTCAGAAACTTCTGACATTGCCTGCTGAATCTCAGCGTCTGTCAGGCGGTAAGTCTCACGATCCAGCCTGTCGAATTTAACGGATAACTCACGTACTTTGGCGTCGCCTTGTGCTTCGATTTCTGCCAGTGTGGTTTCAACAATCGCGCGTACTTTTGCATCATCTTCACTACGCGCTTCCGCGCTCATGGCGGTTTTTAAACGTCTGATCATTCTATTTCTCCGAATCTAAATCTGTGCATCAGGGGCAGGAGGAACCTTCTCACCCCGATCAAAGGCTTCCCAGCCTTCACCATCAAAACAATCTTTCCCCAACTGCGCCATGACATGCGGGAAGTCCACCATCACCCAGTTATCTTCAATCTTGCCATCGACCACTTTCCAGAAATCCATATAACGGATCTCGATGCGCTTTCCGGTGGGTGCTATGCCCATAAATGTACCGGAATGCGTGGCTTCCTGGCGGCCAAATGCAGCGGCCCACTCACCCATATATAAACGGGCTTCATCAATACAAACCTTGTCCGAAAAAGCCGCTTGAAAAGGCTTCTGCCAATTGTCTTTGAATTCCTGTAAACCCACTTTACTGCCACAACCGGTGTTGCCCATCCAGCGGAAACCTTCAGTGAAGAACTCGCCGATATCTGCGATGCGATGGTCGTTGAGGCCGTCTACCATGTTTTCTATGACGGCGCGGGTTTCGGCGGTTTTGCTAAGATCTGTGTCTCGTGTGAGAACAGCTTGTTCTGGTCTTGAGCCTTTCATTTGGTGCTTCCTTATTCTGGAGGGCTTTAAACCCCTCCCCAGCCCTCCCCTTATCAAGGGAGGGAGCTTTGCCTTATTACTAAATGACAGATGAAATAATCGGCTTAATTTTCACTTTTACAGAAGATGTAATTCTTCCCGCTTAAAACAACTCTCATCAATAGCACAATTAAATTAAGTGCCCTCCCTTGATAAGGGGAGGGTTAGGGAGGGGTTTTTCTTTGCTCTAAATCTCTACAATTCAGACTCATCACCCTTTAACCGCACCAGCCGTCAACCCACTAACAATCTGCTTCTGGAACACCATCACCAACAAGAACAACGGCGCAGTAATCGACACCGCAGCGGCCACTGCTTCCACCTGATCAGTAGTCGTGGTCTCACGGTTAAAGTAACCCGCAATCGCCGGAACCATGGTTTGATTCTGGGCATCCAGCAACAATGAGGTCACCAGAAAATCGTTGTACGCCAGTAAGAAACTAAACAAT
>CALHAO010000479.1 GCA_937931765.1 uncultured Thiotrichaceae bacterium | reverse complement strand
AGATTAACCGGCCCGTCCACCTGATAGACATCCTGATCATCCAGTTCAAAATGTTTTTGTAAATAACGGAAACTGGTCTCTGAACAATGATCAGCCACCTCCAGACGCACTGCGGCACCAAAATTACGATGCGGCACCTCACCTTTCATGGCTTTCAGCAAGTCATCAATTTCATATTCATCCACGTACATATTGCTGTTACGTGTGACCCGGAATTGATAACAGCCATCTACTGTCATGCCAGGAAATAAGCGATCGATAAAAGCGTGGAGAATGGAGGATAGAAAAACAAAACTATTCTCACTGAGCGCAATATCAGCCGGTAAACGAATAATACGCGGCAAGGTGCGTGGAGCCTGAACAATAGCGGCGCGGATTTCCCGCCCAAAAGCATCGGTACCATCCAACTCAGTAATAAAATTCAAACTTTTATTAATCACATTCGGAAACGGATGCGCTGGGTCAAGCCCGAAAGGACTCAATAGCGGCATCAACTCGTTATCAAAATAATCTGATAACCATTGACGCTGCACATCATTCCAGTGTGCGCGACGGGCAAAATGAATGCCCTCTTTTTTAAGCGCCGGAATTATCACTTTGTTTAACAAGGAATATTGTTGCTCA
Source organism: uncultured Thiotrichaceae bacterium (assembly GCA_937931765.1). Lineage (GTDB taxonomy): Bacteria > Pseudomonadota > Gammaproteobacteria > Thiotrichales > Thiotrichaceae > Thiolinea. The sequence continues at coordinate 5,183 of CALHAO010000479.1, read as the reverse complement.
ACCAGGCTTTTTGATAGATCAGCAATACGCTTCAGCGCCTCACCGGGCATCAGGCCATCAGCACCACAGGCGTAAAGATCCAGCAATTGCTGCTGCTTAAGGCTACCTACCCGAACTTCAAAAAACTCATCCAGATTAGAACTGGAAATACACAAAAACCGCAGTCGCTCTAACAGAGGCATACGTTTGTCCTGCGCGAGTTCCAGCACACGGCTATTGAAAGCCAGCAAACCCAGCTCCCGGTTTATGTAGTAATCCGGATTTTCGAAATTATTCATGGTTTAACCTATGGGGCCGGTGCGAAAAACAGAACAAGATTTAGCATAGCAACTAACACGCGACTACATTATGACAAAGATCAGCCCAGCCTCTCAATCAAACTGATAAATGAAAGCATTAAACCTAAACACCCATTACTTCAGAGCACTCAAATAAACCATAATTCAGTCAACTCTCACAACAGATCAACCCCATTATTTTCGCCAGTCACTGAACTGAGGTATTAATGTTAAAAAGTGTTAAATTTTATTTTCAGAAGTGATTTTTCACGATTTTTGATGATATATTAAGTTTTGATAACCTCCACTTTATTAAATGCTGAGGGAATTCTACTGATGAATCATCTAAAACTTGACCAACTCGAACAAGATCTGAAACAAGGACACTCATCACGTCGGGATTTCATTAAAGCCTCTGCTTTACTTGGACTCAGTACTGCTATTCCTGGTCTGTTGTTCAGCCAGAACACTCAGGCCGCCACCCCTGAATCGGGCGGGAATTTTAGGATAGCGGTAGGAGATGGCTCAACAACAGATAGCCTTGATCCCGCTGCATCAACGACCGGCCAGTTCGTTATTATGCTCAATAAATCTATCCATAATTATTTAACTGAGATCAGGGCAGATGGTTCCTTAGGGCCGGAATTAGCAACGAATTGGGAGGCTTCAGCAGATGCCAAAACCTGGACATTTAAGCTACGCAAAGGGGTTGAATTCCATAATGGTAAAACGCTAACCCCACAAGACGTAATTGCCTCACTCAACTATCACGGCGGTGAAGAGAGTAAATCAGCAGCCAAATTCATTGTTGACGCGTTTCAAAGTATTGAAGCACAGGGTGATGACGTGCTGGTTATCACCCTGAAAGAAGGAAACGCCGACCTGGCTTATCAACTGAGCCATTTTCAATTAATAATTATACCAGCTGACCAAAGCGGTAACCTGGAGGTAACCTCAGGTATAGGTTGTGGCTCATATGTGTTGAAAAACTTTGAACCGGGTGTCAGAGCAGAACTCAATAAATTTGATAACCATTGGAATGATAAGGAAGGCCATTTTGCCTCCGCTGAAATGCTCTTAATTAAAGATGCTGTTGCACGAATGACTGCGCTAAGAACTGGCGAAGTAGATGCCATTGACCGCTTGGATATCAAAACGTTACATTTACTGGAACGCGATAAAAACGTCCACATTATGGAAACCAGCGGTAATTCCCATTACAGCATGCCAATGCGCTGCGATACGGAACCCTTTAAGGATAATAATATTCGTTTAGCGCTAAAACACTGCATTGACCGGGAAACCATGTTGGAAACATTATTACGCGGACATGGTTATGTAGGCAATGATCACCCGATTGGACGGGCAAACCGCTATTTTTCCGCTGATATTGAGCAACGTAGTTATGATCCGGATCGTGCCAAATATTATCTCAAACAAGCAGGTTTGGATAAATTGAAAGTACAACTGAGTGCCGCAGATGCTGCCTTTACCGGTGCTGTCGATGCCGCAGTTTTGTATCGGGAAGATGCTGCTAAAGCAGGCATTGATGTCGAAGTAATACGTGAGGCAGATGATGGCTATTGGTCAGATGTTTGGAAGAAAAAGCCCTGGTGCATGTGTTATTGGAATGGACGCCCGACTGAAGACTTAATGCTTTCATCAGCTTATACCAGTGATGCTGCGTGGAATGATACATTCTGGCAGAACGAAAAGTTTGATGCTCTGGTTAAGGAAGCCCGTTCTGAATTAGATGAGGGTAAGCGGGCAGAAATGTACGCAGAAGCACAACGAATTATTAACAATGAAGGTGGTGTCGGTATTCCATTGTTTAACAATTACCTGTTCGCCAGCCGTAAAAATATTGGCCAACCTGAACAGCTAGGTAACGATTTGGATATCGATGGGTTACGTGCCATTGTACGTTGGTGGCATGTAGGTTAGCCATGCCGATCCTAACAACACTGATACTGAGTGGTGTCGGCGGTTTATTATTGGAGCGCGTTGCGTCTAAACGTGCGCAAAAAAAAGCTGGAAAACGACTCTCGCTGCCTGAAAGTACAGGTAGTCAACTGACAGAAAACACAGATAAAGTAACGTCGGCGGCTGAAACAATAGCAGCCCACCATCAGAAAGTGTCGTTAAGTGCAGTAGGACTACTTGCTTTATCAACAGTTACCGCGCCTGTGTTGGCGCTAATGGCTCTGCCGTTATTGGGCTATAGCTTTATTCATCAATTGCGCCGTACGCTGGAAGCTTATCATCGCAACACTAATGTATTTGTGATGATTTTTGACGTAGTTACCCTGAGTGGCCTGCTATTACTAGGTTATTTTTTCACAACCGCTGTTTTCTTTTTAGTCCTGTTTACCGTTAGCCGTTTGATTGCCAGGACTGAACGTGAGGCCCAAACCGACTTCAGCCGGATTTTTGGTGAACTATCCGATACGGTCTGGTTAGTGAAAGAGGGGGCTGAGATTGAAAGCCCGATTGATGACCTGAAAATACAGGACATTGTCGCTGTTCATGTCGGCGAAATGGTACCGGTTGATGGTTGCGTCGTGGCTGGTGAAGGCATGATTGATCAGCACCTGTTAACCGGGGAGGCACAGCCCGTTGAAAAAAAGGTTGGTGATACGGTAATGACCTCGACGTTGTTAGTCTCAGGCTACCTGCAGGTTGTGGTCGAAAAGCAGGGGGCCGAAACCATTACCGGACAAATTGCTAAGACATTGGAGCATGCTGCTAAATTTAAGAGTCGTATTCAGTCACGTGGTGACCAGATTGTTGAAAAAGGTGCCATACGTACGTTGTTGGCTTCCGGAGCTGCCTTGCCTTTTTTCGGGCTGACTCATGCAATTGCACTGACTTATAGTGGCTTTGGCTATCAAATGCGCATGGCTGCCCCCCTTCTGGTGTTGAATTATTTGCGTATCACTTCAAAGCGAGGGATATTGATAAAAGATGGCCGTGCTCTGGAAACACTGAATAAGGTGGACACAGTTGTCTTTGATAAAACCGGCACGCTGACCGAAGCTATTCCTCAGGTGGGGTATGTTTTCGCCAGCCCTGATATAAGTGAGCAACAAGTTTTACAGTATGCTGCCAGTGCGGAGCAGCGACAGAACCATCCCATTGCCCAAGCTATTTGTCAGCACGCAAAAAACCAGCAAATTACCCCACTGGAAGTGATCAATACGGACTACCTGATTGGGCATGGTTTAAGTGTCACACTCGAAGCAGTGGATCAGACAGAATATCGGGTTATGATCGGCAGCGAGCGTTTTATCCGTAGTGAAGGCATTCAACTGCCGGAACTACTACAAAAAAAGCAGGATGAGGCAGGTGATAAAGGTTACTCAATGGTGTACCTCGCTTCCGGCGACGGTGAATTATTAGGTGCTATCGAACTACGTCCCAGCATACGTCCTGAAGCTAAAGCGTCGATCGAGTCCCTTAGACGCGCAGGTGTTGAGTGTTACATTATTTCAGGTGATCAGGAAAAGCCGACCCGCCATTTGGCAGAAGTACTGGGCGTTGATCATTATTTTGCAGAAACACTTCCGGCGGACAAAGCCACACACGTCAAGGCACTACAAAACCAGGGACGTACAGTCTGTTTTATGGGTGATGGCATTAATGATTCTGTTGCCCTGCAAGCTGCTGATGTTTCGGTTTCATTGCATGGTGCCGCGACGATTGCTAAGGATACTGCTGAAATTGTATTGCTGACACCGGATTTAATGCACCTGCCTTACCTGATAGGTATGGCAGGCAGGCTGGAAAGGCGTCTGAATGTCAGCGAGACCATGAATACGGCTTCGGGAATCGCTTGTGTTTCCGGTGTATTAGTATTTGGCATGGGGATCGGGACTGCCATCGCTCTATATACTGGTGGACTGCTATTAAATACTTCCGGTGCCATGTTGCCATTGCTGGAGAAAGAAAAACCTGCTGACATTGATCCGAAAAAATAACTAGTGCCTGCTTCCATTTTTCTCGATGCTTATATGGTTAAGTCAGTCTTTCAGACATTGCACCGCCTGAGTTTGGTTGCCCGCAGCGTAACTCCCGATGAAAATTTGCTGATTCCACTCAACTAGGCCCAGTACCCACGAAGCTGCAGAAACGGCGGGATTTTTGTTTAATTCGGTAACGTAGTCTTCTTAATCCGATCTATTGTCGCGACACCGACACTAAAATGACGGGCTATAGATCGGATTGGATGATCTTCACTTAGCATTTTCCGCACTTGCTCTTTTTGATGATCGGTTAGCTTCGGTTTGCGGCCAGACTGTACACCACGCTTTTTGGCCATGACCCTGCCTTCTTCTGTTCTATCCCGAATCAGATTCCGCTCTAGCTCAGAAAGCCCTGCAAAAACAGTCAATAAGAAACTCCCCATTGGGGTGCTGATTCCAAATAATGTTATTATCCACAAACATAAGCTCCGTATTGGTCAACCTTGTCCCAAAATTGTTGCCACCTTCCTTTAGACTGTATCAACGCCCGTAAGGATAAAATCACTTTAGCTCCCTGGCTTTTCCAACGCATTCCAGAACCGCAAAGGCGTTGTTTCACCAGTGTTTTGCAAGCCGCTTCAGTCACCCCCGAACCAATGGGTAGGTTTGCTTGCGTATGAGCCGCATAATCCATCCTATGGCGATGGTTTCTAAAATAGGTTAGTGCGGCCTGTAAATCGGCCCTGATCGTTTTTGTCAGGCTGGTTTTGCGGGACAACGCTTCCATTTCACTAATGAGTGTTTCAACGGTGTCCGGCTGGTGCTTGAGCTGTTTGCAACGCTCATCCAGCCAAAGGGTGCGCTTGGGTTTATCCGTTTTTCCGGGATAGGCTGCGTAGGCCACTTTCGCCAGATACTCAGTGACATGGAAGAAATCGAGTAA
>CALHAO010000478.1 GCA_937931765.1 uncultured Thiotrichaceae bacterium | reverse complement strand
AGCAGCACTCATCGCAACCTTATTAGCACCACTTTATTTCTACCTACTAACTCAGCACACACTGGTTACTGTCGTCATCGCCATCATTACTGCGCTGATTTATTGGCGACACCGCTCCAATATTAAAAACATGCTGAATGGCAAAGAAGACAAAATAAAGTCCTAATATTTAATAAAATAACAAAGAAAAATCAATAACTATGGCTAACTTTAATACACATATTACCTACGCCGCTGCGGGTGCTGGCTTATTATCCGTTTTATGCCTGCAAATTGACTTAGTTGATCAACGCAATGCCTTGTTGCTGGCGCTGGTCGGCACCATTGGCGGCATCCTGCCCGACATTGACCTGCAACGCTCCTACCCCAGCAGAATACTGTTCTCTATGATGGGTATGTTTTTTGCCTTTCTAATGATTTTTTCGCTGGAAAATGATTATTCAATCATGGAATTATGGCTGATCGGCATAGGGAGCTTTCTGCTTATACGTTATCCCGTATGGTACATATTCCACTACCACACGACCCACAGAGGCTCGACTCACTCAATTGTCGCAGCCCTGCTGTGTGCCTTTGTTGCCACCACTGCCAGCTATCATATTCTGGGTAAAGATGACCTGACTTCGTGGTTAGTGGGCTGGTTTCTGTTTCTAGGCTTTATTCTGCATTTATTACTGGATGAAATGTACAGCGTGGACTTCGGCAACCGGCGCATTAAACGCTCATTCGGCACAGCGCTGAAGTTAGTAGATTACAGAAAATCCTTTAAGTCAGCCTTATTAATCGGGCTAACCTTTATTGTCTGGTTTATGACACCGGATGAAACCCGTTTCTGGGACACCCTAACCAGCGCGGAAACTTATCAAATTATATCCGCACGTTTTTTACCCTAAAACTACGAAACAGTTCAAATCACACAGATTAGGTTTCACAAGAACAGCTAAGTGCGTAGTATGACGTCCGGGTACGCATGAGAAAGAAACACTGGTCATGCTACTTATCCAGGAGTCGGACAAGAAAAATGGCACAATTACCACCACTTAATGCATTAAAGGCTTTTGAAGCCGTCGCACGCTTAGAGAGTTTCACCAAAGCAGCAGAAGAACTGTTTGTCACACGTGCGGCTATCAGCCACCAGATCAAGCACCTCGAAGACTTTCTGGATTTCCCTCTGATCAAACGCCATAACCGCTCTATCTCTCTGACACCCGCCGGAGCTGCGGCACTGCCTAAATTACGCGAAGGCTTTAATAACTTAGCGGATGCAGTTCATGAAATGCATAATCAGGTCAGCCAGAAGACACTGAACGTGTGGATAGCGCCCTCATTTGCTTCAAAATGGTTAGTACCACGCCTGCACCTTTTTTCTAATGCGCATCCGGACATTGAAATGCGCATCAGTGGCGATGCCAAATTAATTGACGCCACTGAAGAAGGCGAGAATTTGGATGAATTATTCCGCACTAATGATATAGATGTGATGATTCGTTTCGGCTCAGGTAACTATCCGAACTGTGATGTGGCCAAATTATTTTCTGTTTATGCAGTGCCATTGTGCAACCCTGAATTGCTGAACGACCCTGATAAACCGTTAGAAAAACCAGCTGACTTAATACACCACACCTTGTTGCACGATGAAACACCCTACACCGGGCGACCCAACTGGTCAAAGTGGGCAGAAAAATTCAATGTTGCGGATATCGACTTCAACCGAGGCTTACACTTTAACCAGGTTTCATTAGGACTGGCTGCTGCGGTTGACGGACAAGGTATTTTGCTGAGTATTGATGCGCTTGCGGAATACGACATAACTGCAGGCAGACTGTGCATTCCTTTGGAGCAAAAAATGCCTCTGGATCATGCGTACTACGTTATACGTCCAAAAGGTGCCAGCGCTAATCAAAAATCAGCGAATACATTCATTGACTGGATTCTTTCAGAAGCTGCAGAGCGCATGCAAACCAACGATTAGCCAGGTCACAGTGATAAGCAACACACCGCTGCTTATCACCAAAACCAACTTCTATTCTACTTGGGCTGTGACGGTGCAGGTGCTTCACCCAGAACAGGCTTTGCTTCTACTTTAAGCGCTTCATACTCACCATCACAATAACTCCAGCGAGCTTCCCAACGGGACGGAAAGTCTTTATCGATGAATTTAATATCAAAACGCCCCCAATACGCCGTCATGCGGCCGACCACACCCGGCCTCATCGTACTACAAGCTTTTTCGGCTTTATCCTTCGCCCAATAACCCCGGTAACTGCCCCGGTTCTTATAGACCTTAGCTAGGCCCGGTACATAAATAACCCCGGCATTATCCTTTGCACCATAAGTCCAGACAGCCGTAGGCCCCATTTCAGCCTCATACACCACTGTACCTGTATTAGCTTCCCATACCTCATCAGCCACAGCCTGAGCGCCTGCAGTTAATAATGTCGCTGCAAATAATACTTTTACAAATTTCATGCTTTTCCTCTCATTCAATTCTGTTACGACAACACATCATAACAGTGACCTGTTATCGCTGACAGTAGCCCGAAGTAATGCACCACTAACTTATAACTTATAGCCCATAAAAATAATTTTACATAAAATTCATGCTGGGCTATAAATTATGTCCTATGCTTGTCTGACATCAGATTTCAGTGAGGATGGCCTTCAGACAATGAAGGAGTGGCCCAGAATTTATTAAAAAGCCGTCACAATCCAAACTATCACAGCCTAATAGATGAGGGTCATTCTCACTGGGATTTGAAACAGTCGAATAAATTATTCAACAACAACGAAACCTCTCCGGTCATTAATGTGAATTCGATGTCCATTTTCTCTGCGTGAGACTGCGGATCATGTTCATCCAATTGATCATCAAAAACATCCAGAAATTTCAAACGTTTGATCTGTAAATCTTCAGTCAGCACAAAACTGATTTTATTGTCCCAGCTCAGCTGTAGCTTTGACACCAGCTTGCCATTTGCCAAATTCGACTGTACTTCTTCAGCCATCAGCTCATGTTTTTTAAACACAGCGACGCTCTGCTCTTCATCCTGGCTGAGCAATTCGCATTCCCCACCCAATACAAACGGTGCTGGCAAAACGCCTTCAGACAGCCACTGAGTCATCATACTCACCGGCGAATTATCGGTTTCAGGCGTAGCAACAGGCAGACTATCAATGGTTTTACGCAACTGTCCGGTAAAACGCTCAGCTTGTGTCGGGGAGGAAGTATTAATGATCAGCCATTGATTGTGAGGATCAATCCAGGCATCCAGCTTGCGGGTACGGGTGAAAGCACGTGGCAGTAATTCAAACTCGATTTGCTCACGCAGATCTTTCTTTTCTTTGCCACCGACTTTGCGGGCATCACGCTCTTGTATCGTAGCAACACGCTCATCCAACTCATCTTTAATCACCGAAGACGGCAACATGCGCTCCTGATGCGCCATAGTTAGCAGGATATAACCATTACTACTATGTGCCAGGCTTTCAGCACCACGGCCCAACGGAGGAACCCAACCAGAACTTTCCCGTTGCTCACCACCACAGGGCGCAAATAATTTGGATGATAATTTTTCGTCTAATTCTTCTGCAGAGAGAGGGAACTCTCCCTGCAGTTTGTACAAATAAAGATTTTTAAACCACATGCTGGAATCATCACTCATAATCACTTAGGGATAGCGATTATGCAGCAAAGTCAGCGCTCAGACAAACATCATACGAACGGTAAAGTACCGTATTGCGCCCAAGGATTCCTTTGCCTCAGCCAGCGCTGAGTAATGGTCGAATAAACCTTACGGAAATCAGTGGTCATCCTAAGATTACCCTGTTCATCCAAACGGTGCAGGTCAGGTTTGCTGCCATAGACGCCACCATTGACCTTACCACCCATCACCAATTGCACCGAAGCTGCACCATGATCAGTGCCACCACCCCGGTTCTCAGCCACTCTGCGCCCGAACTCAGAATAAGTCATTACTAACACATCATCCCAATGACCATGGCGCTTCATCGCCGTCGCAAACGAATCTAATGCATCAGCCAAATAACTCAGGTTATGATTCTGTAGATTCACTTGGTTAGCGTGAGTGTCAAAACCATCCAACTCCACCATATAAACTGGTGCACTAACGCCGTTAATAATCATCTTAGCGACTGACTCTAACTGTCGACCCAACTTACTATTGGCAAAACCCTGTCCGACCTGTCTCGGATTTGTCATCTTTGCAATCATCTCATCGCTGGCACCCATCACCTGAGACTGAATTCTGGTTAAGTGGGCCAGTGCAGGATTATTCACTTTTTTATGCACCTGAGCACCCTCAAAAAGCTCAGCCTGACTGACAAACACTTCAGGGCTTTTCATGGCTATCGCATAACAATCTTTACCCGCCATAGGTCCAAGCTCATCGCCTAATACAATACCGTGCAGATTTTTTTGATAACTTGGTAATATATGGGCTAACCAGCCTTTATTTGATTGGCCGGAACGTGTGGCCATATCCCAAACATCACCTGACTCAAAGTGAGACAGAATAGGTCTGGGGTAACCAACACCTTGTATCCAGGCCATATCATTAGCTTTCCACCAGGGCCGCAGTTTATCCATGTACGGATTCATGCTCATACCACTGTCACCTAACACCCGCTGATCAATTTTTTTCTTATGGTGCGGCATGCTAATATTCGGGCGCAATGACTTATATTTTTCATAATCAAAATGCGGAATTAATGTATTAAGACCATCATTCCCCCCCTTCAACCGCACTAGAACCAGCTTACGCTGACGGGGTCGCTGTCCATTGCTTTGCTGCTGACCAGCAGCCCAAAGTACATCCGGCGCAAGACCAGCTGCTGAGGCAGCACCTGCCAGCTTTAAAAAATCACGTCTATCCATCCTTTCTCTCAACTCCTAACAGACCCGGACATACTGCATCACGATGTCTGACTTTTATCCAACTAATAACCCTTTGATGACTAAATTATGTCACCTGAAACGCAGGGTCCTTGAGCAACGCATGTGCCAATCTGCGTTTACCCGGTGTTTCCGGCAATTTATTTAATGGCGGAACGGCTAATAACCACTCCAGCATTTCTTCGTTATTTTTTGCCCTTATATGTGGCCCGGTCTTAACTCTTATATTCAGATTTCCTCTGGAGATTTTTGCCAGATAGGATGCTCTCACCAGTAAGGTTTGCGTACTAATCCAGTGATCTCCGCCTTCCCAACCTTTCACATTTGGCGGATCAAACAGCTTCTGCCCCAACAAACGGCAAAGGTTAACCATTTTAGTCGTATTTTCACGCGGGTAAGGAATGGTACGAATAGTGCCTATTAATAAATCGACAGGCGACTTCACTAATGTGCCACGAAACCGCTCTGACCAAAACTCATCACTGTTCAGCATCACCCGCATCAGCGTCTTAATATCATAATTGCTATTACGGAAATGGTTTGCCCATTGCACCACTGTTTGACGGGGAGGATTAATATCACTGATAAATGCTTTCCAGAATTTTTCAGTCACACGTTCTGCAGTGCGCGGATTCTGGAGCAGGATTTCGATAATATCGTCACCGGTAAAATTACCCGCACGGCGTAAAAATAACTTACGACTACCATCATGATGTTCACCACTGATATGGAACTTGCCGCTTCGCGGGTGCACTCCCCAACCAGTGAAAGCTTTAGCCGCAGCCTCAACATCATTTTGCGTATAGTTACCATGCCCAAGCGTAAATAGTTCAAGCAGCTCACGCGCAAAATTTTCATTAGGCTCAGCCTTGACATTTTTATAGCCATCAAGATAAACCAGCATCGCCGGGTCTCTCGCCACAGCACGCAGCAAATTTCGAAAGTTACCCAATGCATGTTTACGCAACATCAGATTTTGTTGGTGTAACAAACTAGGCTGCAATGTCTTCTGGATAGAAGAAGTGAAGTAGTTATGCCAGAAAAGTGTCATACGCTCTACAAGCGGGGTATTCGTTCTGAATAACTGTTCTATCCACCAACCCTGAAGGCGCTGACCTTCTTTTTGAGCCATCACCCAGGCATCTGCACGAGTTTTAGCACCCGCATCACGCATTGGCTCCAGCTTGTTCCATGGAGTCAGATAAGGCACAGGGCGAGTATTAGAGGGCGCTGGGTTAAGAATGTATTCAATGGCCCTCTCTCGCGGCAAGCCTTCCAACTTCTTAATACTCCCCCATTCCGCACCAAGCCCGGTACGGACGGTCAGGTGTCGAGCCTCACCGAATGTCAATTCATTCATAAGCAAAATTTTCTATAGTGAAATGGAAAACACGCTGCAAAGCATACCATGCTTTTTATAGGTCGAAAGTTGTAAAACTTAATAATAATTCATCATTTCAATCAAATTTTGAGCAAGTACAGTGTCTAACAGCAAGAGTGATCAAAAAATATCCAATTAAAAATATCTATTAGCTTGATCCGAGTCTGATACTACACAAACCCGGATCACAAGTATTATTCGCCCGATTAGCGGAGCGCGTACTGCCCGCCTCCGACCTTCTTTTTCACACTTTGAGCTAATTGATGCACAGCCATCGCATAATAATTACTGTGATTGTAACGTGTGATGACATAAAAGTTGTGGTAGCCAATCCAAGGTTCCTTTATGCCGCCAGGAACCGTCGTCAATGCCAACAAATGTGTTCTGCCGGTATTACTCCAACTTCCGTTACGGGGCCGTATGCCCTTTTTAGCAAGCCTTGACGTTGAATAGCGCACCTTGTATCCATCAGGCATACTTGTGTAAGCCATTGAAGACACACGCGCTGGCACAGCCACTTCCTGACCACGCTTCCATTTGTGTTTGGCAAAATAGTTAGCAACACTGCCAATCGCATCCACCGGATTCCATAGATCACGCACACCATCGCCATTGAAATCAACAGCAAAGGCCCGGAAACTACTTGGCATAAATTGTCCATAACCCATAGCACCAGCATACGAACCTTTAGGTTGTAACGGGTCCATACGCTCACTACGTGTCATCAGCAGGTAATTTTCCAGCTCTTTAAAAAAGAACTTGCTACGCCGCTTGTTAACAATCGCTGAAGTAGTCAAAGCATCAATCACCCGGTGTTTACCCAAAATTCTGCCCCAACGGGTTTCAACGCCCATGATGCCAACTATGTACTCCGGATCAACGCCATAACGTTGTGATGCACGTTGCAAATGGGCACGGTGTTTATTCCAGAATTGAACACCTTTCTGAGTATTAGCTGCTGTCACAAACTTCGAACGGTAATTATACCAACCACGGCCACTACTTGATCCACCGTTATTACCGGCCCAAAGACGCGCTACATCATCACGGTTACGGGCTTGAGAAAACACACCGTTCAGGTAACTTTTACTGAAACCATGCCGTGATGACATCCCGTCTATAAAATAAAGCAGGGCACGGTTCCCGGCAAAACTACCACTCAGAGAAGCCGCCGAGTAATTCCCGACACCACGACCACCGTAACCGACCGACTGCACAGCAGGCTGGCGATTTACTCGTCTTACTACCTGTGTCTGTGCTTGTGCCTGTTTCTGCTTCTGTTGCTGATAGCGCTGCTGCTTAGCCTGCTGTTGATTACGCTGCTGCTGTTGCTGCCACTTCTGATGATACTCCTGGCGTTTCGCCTGCTGCTGCTTCTGCTGCTGTTGTTGTTGCTGGCTAGCCTTCAGGGAGGCAGTTTGTAACTGCTTTTTCTGTTGTTGTTTCTGTTCCCATTCCTGTTGATATTTAGCTCTTTGCGCTTCTTGCTCCTGCTTCGCCGCCCACTCTCTCTGGTATTTCAGACGTGCCTGAGTTTGTTCCTTCTTTTTCGCTGAGTATTGACGGGTTCGTTTTGCCTGCTGAGGCTTCAAAGGCAGCCCCGTTGGCACTTTATATTGCTGAGCCGCTTTTTCTGGTGCCTGACGCACAATGTACTCAGTCTTCACCACCTTGCGCTTGTCAGCTTGCGTACTTTTGACCGGTGTACTTTTTTTCGGTGAAGAACTACATCCCGCCACCAAGCCCATACAGCCTGTGATCAATAGCCCCGATAGCAATAACTTGCCTGACTGCATCTTTCTCTCCTTTTCCTTGGTTCATTATTTGGCCAAATCAACGGCCTTTTAGTATTTAAAACGCTTAACAACTTACAAAAAATTTATAACCCAAACAAACAGATTATCAATTAGCAAAATCAATAAAGTTCGCACCTTCATCCATAATAGGGGGCATCTGATTGGCTACCGCATCACCCACCGTCACCGGATCAGGAGAGCTGAGTGACGGAAACCGCCAACCACCTGGCATGTAACCCATTTGATTAGGTGCATTAATCATTTCATCCCAGAAATCACCGGTAAAATCGGTGTAAAAATCCGGCCAGATATAACGTGTATCACCCCAGGGTTTGACCACTTTTTTAGGCTGAGGCTTAGGTGGCGGCTTAGGCCCAGGTGTTGCAGGTATATTCGGGTTATAGGGGCTACGATATTGGCTGACAGGCTGTGGCACCTGAGTCATTGGCTGCCTTTGTTGAGGCTGCATTTGCATGCCCGGATAAGCATAAGGCATGCCAGTCATTGGCTGCCCCGGCCTTGCCTGAGGGTAATAATAAGCGGCAGCCGGATAGCCATAATACATTGGCTGACGATAAGTTTGCATTGCTGGCGGATAAGCATAGACCGGATACTGTTGCCTACCTGCCCCTTGAGAACTTACTGTATTATTAAGTTGCGGAAATTGGTATTGGTTACCTTGAGCAACTTCTGCCAATACGGAAGGTGAAACCACTCCGCTCATCAGCAGTACAACACCCACAAAATAATTTTTCTTCCTCATAGCGAAAACCTCAATATATAGATTGCAACAGCATAGCAGAGGTTAGTCACGAAAAACGATATACCTAAAGCCCAGTCTAGCCTGAAAACCTAACAACCATAGGGCATCATCCCTTAATAGGAAATGAGTTCAGCTATGTCACTTCCACAACATTAATACCACCGGAATGACAAAAAACACCTTAGCCTCTGATACCAAACTAAAAAATCACGTAAAATTAATGAACAAATGTAACCCAATGGTGTTCCGATGATTTATCAGCAGCAATTTTCTTACTCCACCCAAGGCCGTGGCACCTACAATCTTTGCTCACAACTGGAAAAACACATCCGTGACAGTCGCATAACAACCGGTATCTGTACTGTGTTTATCCATCACACCAGCGCCTCACTGATTATTACAGAAAATGCGGATGCTACAGTACGCACTGACCTTGAAACCATTATGCAGCGCCTAGCTCCGGATGGTGATCCGGCTTACCGGCATGATTATGAAGGTGATGATGATATGTCCGCGCATATAAGGTGTGTGTTAACCAACGACAGTTTGACCATTCCGGTCACCAAAGGGCAAAGCGCATTGGGCACATGGCAGGGTGTTTATCTGTACGAACACCGCACCAGCCATTTCAATCGCAAACTGACAGTGACTATTATTGGTGAGTGATAATGCTATACTTCGCCGCCTGATTATTGATTCCGGGAACATCAAGCATGGAAATGAGTCCTTTCCTGACTACAGCGCTGAAAGCAGCACAGGCTGCACAGCAGGTCATTGAAAAATATTACAACGGTGACTTTGAAATCCAGCTCAAAGCTGATCAATCACCTGTCACCATCGCCGACATTGAGACAGAAAAAACCATCAAAGGCATTCTGCTCGATGCTTTTCCGGATCACGGTTTTTATGGCGAAGAGACCGGTAAGGTTAACGAAGATGCTGAATACAACTGGTTAATTGATCCTATTGACGGCACAAAGAGTTTTGTGCGCCGCTACCCGTTCTTCTCCACCCAGATTGCGTTAATGAAAGGCGATGAATTAATTCTCGGTGTATCGAATGCCCCTGAATTTGGTGAGCTGGCCTATGCGGAAAAAGGCTTTGGTGCTTACCTTAACGACCAACCTATTCAGGTAAGTGGTTACACTGAACTGAGCAAGTCGGCTTTATCACTGGGCAACATTGCCACCATCGCCGGAAAGTCACAGTGGAATACGTTGGGGGAAATTATTCAGGATGTACAACGCATTCGTGGTTATGGTGACTTCTATCATTACCATTTACTGGCTTCGGGGAAAATTGACCTGATTGTCGAATCAGATGTCAATATTCTCGACATCGCCGCGCTGTCCGTTGTCATCAATGAAGCAGGTGGTGCATTTACCGATTTATCCGGCGGTGCTTTGACACTGGACACCACCACCGTATTAGCAGCAGCCAGCCAATCATTGCACAGTGAAATCCTGCAACGTCTGAATTATTAAGAACAGTGCTTAGGAGGCTGGTACAGTACTAACTGCCAGCCGCCAACCTATCCATTGCCCGATACGATAGTGCTTCTGATAAGTGCTTAGTTTGAAC
>CALHAO010000477.1 GCA_937931765.1 uncultured Thiotrichaceae bacterium | reverse complement strand
GTTCTGCTGGTTAGTAAGTACAGCTCCAGTCAGCTTGTAGTGAATCAGGATGTTTTTGTCGCGCTTAAGCAGTGTACCACTCTGCGTAGCTTGCAAGAACATGCTATTCACCTGACGGTTTGTATGCCAAAACTGAAAGGTAATGTCGAAGGTGCACACCGGTTACTTGAGGCTGTGCGGGGTGCCGGTCTTTTGACTGCGGCGAGTGAATTTATTGAAAAGCTTAAGGAGGTTAGGCGTTCCCAAGCATCTCCGGCACCCTCCAGAGTTTTTATTATCACCTGTGATCGGCCACCTGCGGTTGAGCGTCTGCTGAACTCCATGCTGGTTGTTACTGAGCTTAGCCTTCACGAAGGGTTTTATCTCGTGGACGACTCCAGAGGTGAGGAGAATGCTACGCAGAATCAGAAGCTGGTTGACAATTTTAATCAGCAAAGCCAGGTGACCATGCATTATTTTGGTCAATTGGAGCGGGATAATCTGATCACTCAGTTAATAACTCATTCTCCTGAGTACGAAGAGTCCATACGGTTTCTGCTTGATCAGCAGCGCTGGCGCGGCTATAAAACTTACAGTTTACCAAGGACAATTTGTTTATTATTGTCGGTAGGTTTTCGCTCTGTTGTTCTTGATGATGACACGCTTTGCACCGCTATAGATCCTCCGTTCAAATCCGCTGGTGTGGATTTTAAGGATAGTATGCGCGAGGCAGCATTTTACCCCTCGGTGGAAGCATGGCATTCCGGCAGCACACCACGAGAGGAAGACCCTCTGGCAGGGCATTTACGCTGTCTTGGTCTCAATGTTCCGTGTGCACTGAGTCAGCTTGGTATCGCGTCAATGAGTGCAGCGGTACTAAAAAATAGCCAAACCCAGGTATTACGCAGGCTGTCTGCTTCAAGTTCAGTTCTGATTACACAATGCGGTACTTATGGTGACCCCGGCACGGGTAATACTGCTTGGTGTTTCTCACTGGAGGGTGAGTCGTTGGATCGCCTCCTGTTAACGCCTCCAAGTATTGAGGAAAAAGTCACCACCCGGCAATATTGGCTTGGCCGATCGAAACCAACATTTAGTACGGCTGCGATTATGTCTCAGGTCACCGGGCTGGATAACACCGCTGTGCTGCCACCGTACTTTCCGGCGGGACGTGGTGAGGATCTGCTGTTTGGTGCGATGACGCAATATCTTCATCCCAGCTCTATGGTGTTGAGCTACGACTGGGCTATTCCTCACCTTCCACTTGAAGAGCGTAAGGGAAATATTGACTGGAGCATGGAGCAAAATGGTATTCGCATACTGTCAAATTATATAAAACATCATGCGGAGCTGAACCAAGGAGTTTCCCTGGAAAATCGCTGGCGTAGTCTGGTCTTGCTTTTGCTAGCTTTGAGTGAGCTGTCAGATCAGAAGTTGGCTGCAATCTATCGAAATCAGTCGTCTATGGATCTGTCAAATACAGCTAAAACATTGACAGATAAATTGCGCAATATACCGGTAGAGCACACTGAGTGGCGTTTAATGTTAGAGAGCCGCCAGAAACAGTGTTTTGACGCTATCAGTCGCAGAGAAATGCTGGTTCAGTTGAGTGGTGTTCCTGATGGCATGTCAAAGCATGATATGTGGGAGCATCTGAGGAGGTTTTTCAGCGCTTTTGCGCTGGCTCTTGAAGCGTGGCCGACTATCCGTCAGGCGGCTGCATCTTTGAATGCTAACTCGGAAATATCATTCGGTGAGAAAGAGGCAAGTCCTCCAGGCCTTTTCTGTGCGTCAGGACAGGCTGGCACACCACCTCCGTACCAACATTTTTTATCAGAAAAAGAGCGTCTGTTAAAGCAGGAAGAGATAACACTTCCTACAGGTAAGATGAGGAATATGCAGCCAAATGAAAAGTTACCCAGGCCTGTGGTAATTCTAGGGGCATGGGGCAGTGGTACATCGGTGCTGACTGGAATTTTTGAGAAACTGGGATTCTTTAGCTGTCCGCCTCACTTTATGACCAATGATCAAAGAACGCCTAATTCATATGAATCTATTTCACTGAGGCACATAACACGCCAGTATTTTGATGAATCCACGTTGAGCAGGATTTCATCTCCATCGGATATTATTGTCCGTGATCTGAAGCAATGGTATGAACAGGAAGTGATAAGCTGTATACAGCTTTCAAAATGTGGGGTAGTCATGAAGATTCCTCACTTGTGTTTTTTTGTACCCGAGCTCTACCAGGCATTTAATCCCCAATTTATTTTTATAACTCGTGCGCTGGATAAAATAGAGAAAACGCGTCAGCGTCGCAACTGGTTTGAATTTCTGGGAAAAGTCGGTGCTGAACAGTGTATAGAGGCTGCTATCACGGATCTGGTTGCACTGGAACGAAGTTTCCTTACGGTGTCATTCAACGAATTATTGCTCAATCCGGAGCAGGAAGTCAGAAATGTACTATCTTTTCTGGGAAGAAATTTTTCTGAAGATGAAATCCAGAAGGCATGCACAGTGATTGTGCGAGATCGTTGACTGTATATGTTGCACAACAGGGAAGGCATGGTATCAGATAAATATAGTTGTATATTCATACATATACCAAAAACTGCAGGACAGAGCATAGAGCACTTTTTTCTGAATTTGCATGGACTGTCCTGGGCTGATAGAGCGCCGTTATTACTGAGGTATAACCCGAACAGAGAGTTAGGCCCGGAGAGGCTGGCACACCTTTTTGCAAGTGAATATGTTGGTTGTGGGCATATGGGGGAGAAACAGTTTGATGGCTATTTTAAATTTGCATTTGTCAGGAACCCTTGGGCGCGACTGGTCTCGGAATATAATTATAGAAAATACTATAATTTAATGTCATTTGATGATTTCATTTTGAATGGTTTTCCAGTGAATAATTTATATACTGACCGTTATCGCCATATAGTTCCTCAGTATGATTTTTTATACGATAATTCTGGTGGGATTCTTGTCGATTATGTTGGAAGGTTTGAGGCATTGCAGGCCGACTTTGATTATATCTGCTCACAAATAGGCATTGCTGGAACCAAGCTGCCGTACGTTAATTCTTCCATGAAGAGAAATGGCTATATTGAGTACTATAATGACTCTACTATAGATCTTGTTGCCGGGATTTATAAGAAGGATATAGAAAATTTTGGTTATTCTTTCGGAAAATGATTATTTCTCATAGGCATAAGTTCATTTTTATAAAGACGAACAAAACGGCTGGTACATCAATAGAAATTGCACTCTCAAAATTTTGTGGTGAAAATGATGTGATCACACCGATAGTTCCAGAAGACGAAGCTCTTCGCCGTTCTTTGGGTTATCGCGGGCCACAGAACTACGAAAATGAGAATGGAGAGCAATTTTACAATCATATTTCTGCAAAAAAAATAAAACAAAACATAGGGAGTCAGATTTGGAATGACTACTACAAATTTTGTTTTGAGAGAAACCCTTGGGATCGGCTTATATCGTTATACTATTGGCGTTGTCAGTCGGAACCCAGGCCATCGATTAGCGAATTTCTTTCAACAAATAATCCGATGGCACTGAAACAGAAAGGGTACGAACTATACACGCTCAATAAGCAGGTTGTTGTTGATAGGGTTTGCCGCTTTGAGAATATCATTGAAGAGCTGGAAATGATTCGAGTGCGTTTAGGCATTCCCGGACAAATAGCGTTACCGCGAGCAAAGTCAAAATATAGAACAGATAAACGGCATTACCAAGACATTCTTAGTGATGTGGAGAGGGCTAAAATTGAAGAGCTGTTCTCTGACGAGATAAATATTTTTGGCTATAAATTCTAGGTTTTATCTATATTTTTTTGTTTTTTTGAGCTTGATGTGGATGAGCGGTCAGTTAGTTTAGTGAGTGAAAAATTAGATTACCTAAATAAACTTCTATGAGGGTAGTTGGTTATAAATCGACGGTTGGTAGATTGATTTTTAATCTTTTGCCTCATAATTTTTGGAAAATGGTATATGCTTAGAGCTTATTATGTCCGCCACAACTGTTCCCTAGATTAACTATTAACTCAGGTGTAGGAAAAATGGCTAGAAATTTTTATCCCGTCTTGGCAGTTTCGGTGGCTGCGCTTTTTTCTGCATGTGGTGGTAGTGATAATGCGACTGATGCTGTAGTGAACACGCCTGTGATCACTCAGCAGAACAGAATGCTTTCTGGAGTGGTTCAAAAAGGCCCTGCTTTGGAAAATGGGGTTGTTGTTGTTTATGAATTAGATGCAAAGGCAGGGCGTACTGGTCGGAAAAGAAAAGTAAAAACCCAAGGTGTCTGGGGTGGTTTTGCCATGCAACTGCCCGATAAGTGGGGGCGGTTTGTTGAAATTGTTTTCAATGGTGCCTACCTGAACGAA
Organism: uncultured Thiotrichaceae bacterium; assembly: GCA_937931765.1. Lineage (GTDB taxonomy): Bacteria > Pseudomonadota > Gammaproteobacteria > Thiotrichales > Thiotrichaceae > Thiolinea. The sequence goes on along the minus strand of CALHAO010000477.1, from coordinate 987 downwards.
ACCAGTGGAGCTGTTTCGGAACCTATTGAGCTGAGCGCTATCCATGACCGGGGTGCTTCACCTTTTACCTCAGTTACTATTTTAACCACCATCGTAGCAGCACGGGTGCGTTCACTGTCGAATAACCCGGATGATTTTAAGCTAGATGTTGTTTTACGTGAAGCTTATCAGGGGTTGTCAACGGCAACGGGTATTCCTGGATCACAAATACCTGGTTTAAGTCTATTGGGTGCGGGTGATCAAAGTTCACGGGCTTCGTTGCTGTTGCTGTCGGGTTCTGTGCTTGATGTGGCAGTCACTGGTCAAGCCTCTGTGCAGCAGGTAATTGATGAACTGTCGATCGATTTTGGTTTGGATGGCCGGTTTGATGGTGGTGGTGATGAATGGCTGCGTCGTATTCAGAGCCAGGTTCGTGGACTGGAAGGAGGCTATCTTAGTAAATATTCTGAAAACCTTAAACCACTGGCTGCGCGAGGTACGGATTTGCCAGAGGCCGATGATTTGCCGTCCGCTATCGTATTTGCTTCTCGGCCGACGGCGGATATTCGCTTGGTGTCGGATACTAATCCGGTTTGTGCCGGAGAAACCTTTACTTTGAGTGCTGAGGGAAGTGTTGACTCTGATGGTGGCAAGAATATTAGTTACACCTGGTTCAGCCCTTTGCCAGTTTCGGAAGGTGGTGGGCTGGTTCCCAGTTTTAACAAAGAACTCACGCTCATTGCACCAGATGTTGAGAATGGTACGCGCTTTCAATTTATTTTATTGGTGGAGGAGCAATGTGGTGACCCTGCTGATAATGTGAAATGTGTAACGCCTGCGGTGATCAGTATTCCAATTATCTCGTGTGTAGCTCCGACGCCAACGCCAACGCCAACGCCAACGCCAACGCCAACGCCAACGCCAACGCCAACGCCAACGCCAACGCCAACGCCAACGCCAACGCCAACGCCAACGCCAACGCCAACGCCAACGCCAACGCCAACGCCA
>CALHAO010000476.1 GCA_937931765.1 uncultured Thiotrichaceae bacterium | reverse complement strand
CACTTTGTAAACGAATCATCGCTTCCCGCACCGGGGTTTTACTAGCCTGTAAAGCTTCAGCCACTTCCTTTTCAGAAAGCATTTGCCCGGGGTGAAGCTGCAACGTGATGATTAAATCTTTGAGTAAGGTGAAGACTTGCGAAGTAAGGGAACCATGCGTATTGAGCGACTTATCTTGCAATAAGTCCGCGACCAATAAAGTATGACCCACCTCCGGCATCTGCATCTCCTCTTTGCATGAATCCGTTTCCTGCTAGGCTGATGCCAATCAAGATCTGATATACTAGATGCGATTATCGATTAATGCAAATTTTTGCGCAAAAAATTACAAATTAATCACAATAGATGGAAGTCGCCATTGAAAGCCTGGAACGCACCGAGCCACAGAATCACCATAAACACTTGATAAATATATTTATATTTCTATTGTCCCAACAAATTTGAATCAAAAACTTGATTCTGGAATTTTTTTAAGTGAGTGTATTTAACTCAATAAAGAGCGTAGAAAAACATCAAGCCCTGATATGCCAGATTGATTGAAGAGCAAATCCCCCTAAGCTCACTTCCCCGCAACGTTCAGCGTCTCAATATAATCCAACAGTTCAGGATTCGAAGACAGCACATCAATTTCAGACTCCAGCGAACCGATATGCCGGATCAAAGCTGCTTCAGCAGCATCCGGCAAGCCAGCCCGTATAGCAGCCACAATATCCCGATGTTCTTCAATCACCTGCTGCCCACGACGAATATTGTACAAACGCTTCAGGTGCCTGACTCTGTACACATCCGTCTGGGATTTTTTAACCATATTCCAAACGCCTGGCACACCAGCCATTTCAAAAAAAGCTTTGTGTAGGGCTTCATCGTATTGAAAGAACAACTGATCATCACCCTCATCCAGTGCTTTAATTTGGCGACTGATAGTAGCCTCCAAATGCAACACAGCCCTCAAATCATTACTGCGTTCAGCTGCTCTGCGCACCGCACCAATTTCAAGTTGCAGCCGGGTAAAACAGGCTTCTATATAGTGCTCCAAGCTAATCGGAGAAACATAAGTACCACTCTTCGGCACGATACTCACCAGACCAATGTCTTCCAGCTTAATCAGTGCTTCACGCACCGGCGTTTTACTGGCTTTCAACGACTCCGCCACTTCCTTTTCCGACACCCGCCGACCGGGCTTGAGGCGAATGTTGATAATCAGATCCATCAAGATGGCATAGATTTGCTGCACCATCCCCTGATTAGCATCAAGTGATATGCCTTTAAGCAATTCTGAAACGCTTTCATCTTTCAACTGAGTCATTCTTAATCCTATATCGTTTTACCATAACAGCTGATATATTAAATCCGCAATTAATATATCAGCTGTTATGGTGATACACCGCCTGATGTCTGACACCAGTTTGCAACAAAACCACCGCTTTGTGTATAAGAGTTGGCTCACACACAGAAAAAAGGATCTGGCGCATGCCTCATTGTATTATTAAGTACTCACGAACTACTGAGCAACGACACGCCTGATGCAGACCAATAAACCAGGCAATCGCGCTATTTTCACCTTGGCATGGCCGATTGCCATGAATGCCGTATTGCTGCAACTCATCTTGATTATCGATACCGTACTGGTCACCCCACTGGGTGAAGAATCACTGGCGGCAATGGGGCTGGCAGCTAGTATTGCGGGCATTATTCTTGGTTTGTTATTTGCCTTTTCTAATGGCACACAGTTGATTATTGCACAGGCTTATGGTGCAAAAAATGGTGATGCTATCTCGATGGGCTTGAAGGCCGGACTAGCTATCAATCTGGGCATCGCCGTGCTTGGCATATTATTTATTTTCACACTGGGCTTGCCGCTGATCACAATGCTGGCTGAAACCACTTCAATGGCCGCGCTAAGCTACGACTACCTAAACATTTTTACGCTGGTCATTATCGGTATTGCAGGCTGCCAGAATCTCTCAGTTTTTTTCAATGCCACCGGCAATAGCCGCTACCCTTTTTATGCCAACCTTGTAGAACTGCCAGTCAATGTACTGGTTAGCCTGGTGCTGATTTATGGCTGGTGGGGCTTTCCGGAAATGGGACTAACCGGAGCCGCTCTGGGTAGCGTGGTTGCTGTACTTTGCCGCCTGGTTTTTCTGATTACTTTCAAACGCAGACAAACTGATACCTTCGCCCAGACAAAACCGATAAATCTGACTGTCACAGCTGTTCGCAGCCACCTGGCACAGGCTACACCCATCGCCGGTACTTTTGTGAGTATGGTGTTGGCCAATAGTGTATGCATGATGATTTACGCCAGGCTCGGCATCAATCAGTTTGCCGCGCTGACATTGATCACGCCTTGGGTAAAAGTCGCCGGACACATCACCACCGCCTGGGCACAAGCCACCGGCATTCTGGTCGGCCAACTACTCGGCGGCAAAGTATGGGATTGGCTGGATCAGTTTATTAGTCAATCGTGGCGCATCATTCTTCTTCTCGGCGGAATGGTAGCTGCGATCTACTTAGGGATGTTCTATTTATTCGAGGCACTTTACCCCGAATTGCAGGAAGAAACCTTAAGCACACTCTGGCAGTTTATGCCTATTCTGGTAGCCATCCCTATTCTCAGAGCCAGCAATACAATTTGTGGTCATGTGCTCCGGGCCGGAGGCGATGCGGTGCATGTATTCAAGATACACTCAACGGTGCAATGGCTGGTGGTAGTACCGTTATCGGCGCTGTTTGTGCTGTATCTTGAGCTATCTGCGGTGTGGGTTTTTGGACTGATATTACTGGAAGAAGTGATTAAATCAGTGCCTTTCCACCGGCGCATGTATCAGGGGCAGTGGAAGAAAAGCCTGACATAAACCATGACGATATTTACGGAGGAAAACTATGACTAAGCCAAGCATTGAATGTGTACTCGACGCTAAAGCCAATATCGGCGAAAGTGGTATCTGGTGCTCCAGAAAACAGGTGCTGTACTGGGTAGATATTCCGGCAGGCACCCTGCACTGCTTCAACCCCGCTGATGGCAGCAACCAAAGTTGGTCAATGGGTGAGGCACTGGGCTGTTTTGCACTCACTGAACGTGACACAGTTGTGTTGGCACTCAGTTCTGGTTTCTATGAGTTCTCACCTGATACCCAGCAGAAAACATTCCTCTCCGGCCCTGACGTTGGCACACAGAAGTATCGCTTCAATGATGGCACTGTTGACCAGCGCGGACGCTTTTATGCGGGCACTATGAGGACTAATGGTGATCATGTGCATGATGCTTCTGGTGCACTCTATTCATTCTGCCCTTCGACTCCGCTCAGGGCACGAGCCGAAGCACACATAGTCATGAGTGGCTTCCACATTATAAATGGCCTGGCCTTCTCGCCGGATGGATGTACCGGATACGTGTCTGACTCATTCTCAGCGGTACGTACTATCTGGGCATATGACTATGATCTTGATGATGGCAAATGGTCTAATAAGCGGGTGTTTTTTGATACTCATGGACGTGCTGGTCGCCCGGATGGTGGGGCTATTGATTCAGACGG
>CALHAO010000475.1 GCA_937931765.1 uncultured Thiotrichaceae bacterium | reverse complement strand
TAATAAACAGTAGCGGCCAAGGTTCGGGTCAAGTGGTTTCTCCGAGAATAAACGTTCTTTCAGAGTTTTCACATCCCCGATCTGTTCAGTGTTGTACTGTTTCAGTGCGCCCACAACAGACTTGAGTGACAATCCCTCAACTGGGCCACCTAATTTTTCATTGGCTAAACTGGAAAAATCCCAGAACAAAGAGCGTATCCTTTCATATTCACACGGAACAGCCAGCCGTCCGTAGCTGAATTGTTTGGTGCCCTGATGCAGCACTAGACAAAACGTACCATGAACATTTTCAGCCTCAAGAATGATGAAAGAATTATCTTCAGGAAAGTAATAATCGAAACTTTTCGGCCCGGTATATTTGTCACCCTTCGAGCTGGAAAAGCCAAATTTCTTCTCGCAGCTCCGGAAATTTTCCTCCGGTAACAGGAACAACTTCAACGCATTGAGCATTGAGGTTTTGCCCAGATTGTTCCGGCCAAAGAGTGCGGTATGCTGATCAACCCTAATTTCGGTATAGGCGTAGGCTGCACTATTAACAAAAATTAGCTGTCGAATGATAAATTGATCTGTGAATAGGTTTTGTTTCAGCATTAAACTGTCTTGCCTCTTAAAAGGTCGTATTTTTTGTGTCTTGGATAATATCAGCTAAAACCGAAATGGTTGTTGGTAGGTGCGGGGAAGTTTTTGCTGTTCTGGCCTGAAATGAATGGCGAAATTTTATGTGAGTCGCCTGCATGGCTATGTTGGTAGGGTGAGGCGGTGATACCTCACCCTGTTTGCTCTATTTTTATAACTTGAAGTTATTGCGACCCTGCGATCATCCAGTCAACAGCTGCTTTGATTTCATCGTCTGAAAGTGCAGGGTTGCCGCCTTTGGCAGGCATGGCACCTTTACCCTTTAAAACGCTGTCATACATCGCGGTCATGCCTGCAGCAATACGCGGTTCCCATACAGCTTTATCGCCCGGTTTCGGCGAATTGGCAACACCATTATCATGGCAAGAGAAACAAATGCTCTGATAAATTTTCTGGCCATCAATGCTGCTGTGAGCTGCTGCAGTTTTTGTCACAGGAGCTGTTTTAGCCGCAGCAGGCTCTGTTTTTGCTACAGGCGCGGCTGGCGCTTCTGCTTGAGCAGGGACTGCTTTCGGCGCAGCTTCAGCTGCTTTTTCAGCAGGAGCGGCTGCAGGTTTTGCTTCTGCATCCGCTGTCAGACCAAGGCCTGCCTGATCGGTCATATACTGCACCGCACTTAGCATTTCTTCATCAGTCAGCGACGGATCACCACCACGGGCGGGCATCTGATTCAAACCGTTGATTGCCGAAGTAGTTAGTCCCTGCAGGCCTTTGGCTATGCGGTCAGTCCAGGCTGCCTTTTCCAGCTTCGGTGCATCGAGCACACCAGTAGCATGACAAGCAGTACAAACAGCGCCATACACCTGTTCGCCTGTGCGTGCTATCGGTGCCACGGTTTTATCGACAGCAATCACTGAGCCGATGGGTGCAAGGTTGCTTTGAGCCACTTTTTCGATCATGGCCGGATCATCTGCACCAATCGTTGAGTTCTTTTCAATGGTACTGATCAGGCTGGACACCAGCACAAACACGGCTGCTACCAGTAAAGCTAGTCCGCCAAATAATAACGGTTTGGCAAATGGATCGTTTGGTGTTGAAGCCACTTTTTTCTCCCGGTAAGCAGAACCCATAACGAGTTCAGGGTCATCAATGCTAAACAAAAAATTTTAAATTCGTGGGGATTATATTGGAAAGTACTAATATACTCCAACATCGATTGAGCAAACTTGATATTTGTCAGTATTTTTTTGAGGGGGCATATGCTAATCAAAAAAGACGCAGAGATAGCTGGTATCACTGCGCCTATTGTATTGTTACAGACTTACTTCAGGTGACTACTGAGATTGCTCAACCATCCAGTCAACCGCCGCTTTAACTTCATCATCGGACAAAGCTGGGTTACCACCTTTGGCTGGCATAATACCTATACCATTGATCGAATTGGCGTACATGGTTTCAGCGCCAGCTGCAATGCGTGGTGCCCATGCAGCTTTATCGCCTAACTTAGGCGAATTGGCAATACCACCATCATGGCAGGAGAAACACAATCCACGATAGATTTTCTCGCCATCCAGGCCTGCCTTAACTACAGCAACAGGTGCTGCTTCAGCGGTAGCTTCCTTTTCAACAGCTGGTTCTTGCGCTACTTCAGTTGAAGCTTCCTCTTTAGCAGCCGGTTCTTGTGCTACTGTTTCAGGCGCTGCTGGGGCTTGTGTCGTTTCAGCCGGAGCTGCTTCTTTAGTAGCCACTGGCTCTTGCGCTGCTTCAGTTGGAGCGGCTTCCTGTGTCGCTGCTTCAGCTGTGCTCACACCAGAAGTTTCCAGCATATAATCAACCGCTGCTTTGACCTGTTCAATCGACAGTGAAGAGTGCCCGCCTTTTGGCGGTTTTGCACCTTTACCATTCAGTGCTGTATCGTATAAGGAATCAACACCCGCGCTCATCAGTTGTTGCCAAACAGCGGTATCACCGATGACAGGTGCATTAGCGATGCCTACATCATGGCAGGTGAAGCAAGTGTTATGGTAAACCTGTTTGCCAATTGCGCCATCAGTAATGTATTTCTGGCTGGCAACCTTATGAGCGCCCTGCTCAGGCGCTTGCGGTGCTGCTGGTGCCTGTGGACTTTCTGGGCTTTCCGGCGCTGTTTCAGCGACAACAGCCTGTGCGATCACAGCCGCGCCGACAGCGGCAACCACGGGTACAGCCGTGGTAGCTGTTGTTGTTTCATCAGTAGCAGCTTCAGCTTGTTGTACAGGTGCTGCGCTGTCAGCCATATCGTAGCCAGCTGTTGCCAGCATATAGCTGACTGCATTACTCATTTCTTCATCAGTAATAGCTGGATTACCGCCACGCGCTGGCATTGCATTTAAGCCATTAATTGCTGATAACGTCAGGCCATCAAGACCTTTTGCAATCCTGCTATCCCATGCACCTGCTTCCAGCTTTGGCGCTTCGAGCACACCTGCTGCATGGCAAGCCAGGCAAGCGGCTTGATAGACTGCTTCACCACTACGAGCCGGAGCTACGGGCGCGTTTTTATCCACCACCACCAGTTTTTCGATGGGAGCCAAATTCTGTTCTACTGTGTTGTCAGTAACATCGGCTGCTGCAGTCTGAGTAACCTGGGCGGTTTGCTTGTTCGCCTCAGCTAATTTCTCATCATCGGAGCCACCACTGCATGAATCCAGCATTGCCGCCAGTAGTACGCCACCAATGGCAATACCTGAATATAATTTGTATTTACCGAATGTATCGTCGTGTGTTGAAGCCACATTATCCTCCAGTTCGAGGCCGCCGTACGGCCAGTAAACTTGCGAAAAAATCGTTAATTTCCATTTCTCAGTGGAGTATATGGTATTAACATAAAATCTACCAACGACATATTGACAAAAATCACTGAATTTTGCCTGATAATTGCCTAAAGGCTTTGCTGGTAAGCAGCGATTTTCGCTTCAAACACATTCATACCAATTTAATGAGGCTTATTAATTATGAGAATGATACCTACCGTTTTGGCTTTTGGTTTTCTGTCTGTTTACGGGTTGTCTGCCTGCAGCAATGAGGCCAGCCACCTGCCATCACCCATCAGTTTGCCCGGTGCTATTGTCGGCAGTGTTTTTGAAAATGCGACTTATGGTGCCCGCCGGAAAAAAGTGAAAGCTTATGTTTCAGCGCATTATCAGGTGTTGGGTAACGAAGCTCGCGTGGGGCAGGGCGCTCATCTGGATGAAGTAATGGGTATTACGGGTATTCCGGCTGAGAAAAGACCGCAGGCACGTAAGGAATTAATGGATACTACTCAGAGGTATTTTTCGCTGCCTGCTACAGATGACAGTATTGAAAAAGTGGTTGTGGTGCTGATGGTGCATTCCTGATGGTGCGCTGTGTTTATCCATGATGGAAATTGGGCCATTTGATTTGAGTCTGTTGTCAAAGCTGGTGCGTATGCAATATGGCCTACGTAGCCTAAGTACGCATGTAAAAGTTACCTGACGTCTTATCGATCAGACCTTTTTTCTGTAACTGGTGTTGTCTGTTGAGAGTATTTGCCATGCTGCTTAGTAATGCCGATGGAAAGGCTTTAACCAAGCGTAGAGGTCTTCGACTTCTGCAGTAATGTACAAACAAATAAGGATATGTAATGAAAAAATACATTTTAAGCAGCCTGCTACTGGTAGCGCTCGCCGCCCCGGCCCATGCCACTGATGCTCCGGAGAAGCCGGTAGAAGCGTTGATTTCAACTCAAAGTGCGCTGTCGGTTGAAGAGACGGCGGATAAGCTTGAAGCGATGATGAAAGAAAAGGGGTTAACGGTCTTTGCCAGAATCAACCATGCTGAAAATGCAGCGGGAGTGGATCTGGATTTGCGGCCAACCGAACTGATCATTTTTGGTAACCCGAAAGTCGGCACACCGTTGATGCAGTGTTCACAGGCTATTGCCATTGATTTACCACAGAAGATGCTGGTCTGGCAGGATGAGGAAGGTAAAGCATGGTTGGCCTACAACAACCCGGATGCACTTCAGGAACGTCACAATGTTGAAGGTTGTGATGAGACGTTTGCTAAAGTTAAGAAGGTGCTGGGTGGGTTGAGTGCGGCTGTTGCTGCTGAGTAAGTTTATGGTCGGTTAATGGTGTATGCCTAATGATTTGCATCAAACCTTGCATCCTCATAAAACATACTCAGGGCTAATGTGAGTCCCAGTGTGTTTAGCGTGAGTGTGTTTTCTAAGTTACGGTATTCATGTAACAGCCATTCATCTCTCTTTTGTCGCTGGTGATGTTCGACGTAGATAGATTCTGAGTCGATCAGTAGATAATCCTGTAAAGTGGGAATGGAACGGTAATGCCAGAATTTATCGCCCCGGTCGTAGCTGCGGGTTGTGGGCGATAGTACTTCGATAATGACTACCGGATTGTGCAGGGTTCGGTCTTTATCGCTGAGTTCAGGTTCTCCACAAAACACGGAAATATCGGGGTAGGTATCGAGACCGGATGGTGTGTGAACCCGCATGTCGCTGTTCATGGGTTGGCAGGGCTTGCCACGTAACTGGGTGCGCAGGGTGGTAGCGATATTCAGGCCGATAGTGGAGTGATTGAAGGTTCCGCCTGACATGGCAAAAATCTGCCCGTCGTAGAACTCGTGTTTTTCCGGTGAGGACGCGTCGAATTCCAAGTATTCGGTACGGGTGGTTTGGGTTTTCAGAGCTTGCATTCAGACACCTTCCTTAATTTGGTAACTGTCAGATTGATGTAGTTATGTTTCATTGGCAAGCAGGAATCAGTTAGTAAGCGCAACATGCTCAACCTCAAACCCCACCACATTCCGGTTTTCCTTACTAAACTCCACTCCCACCAGATGTATCGGCTCATTCAGCGACTTAAACTTACCCGCATAATCCTTGGCTTTGATCTGTGCCAGGGCCTTGCCCTCAGGCGCTAATTCCACCACTTTGAATTCGAAGATATAAACCTGATTATTGAACAGCAAGGTCATATCGATGCGCCCGAGATTGGTCGCATCTTCTACCGTGACATCTAAGCCCAGCGACGCAAAGTAAGAGTAGAAGACACTGGCGTAATAGCCTTCAAAACTTTGAATGTCGTTATTGGTATACCAGTGATAAGGAATGCTGGCGAAGAAGCTTTGGAACAAGTTTTTAAGGCCGTCAAAATCATTGGCTAACAGCAACTGATAAAGCGCAACGCTGTTATGGCTTTGGCTGCTTTTATCTTCCACCATCACCGATAACAGGCTTTCATTCAAGCTTTGAAAAACTTCCTGATTCGGGTAGCCCAGCGTGTAATAGGTTTGTCCGCCGACCCGTTGGCTACTTTTAATGGTCAGATAACCGGTTTGAAATAATAAGGCTTCTGTATCAATGCGTTCGACTTCAAAGCTGGATAGCATGGCGCTGCTGCTGAGCAGATTGTCCAGTTTCAGCGTAGGCACCTGACGCATGAATAATAGATCAACCAGAAAAGTGGGTGTGCCGGTTTCAAACCAGTAATTTTCAAATTCACGACGTTTAAATAATTGTAAAATATCAAAAGGATTATAAACACCTTCCCCTAACCAGTTATAACCGTTATACCACCTGCGAATTTCTTCCCGATCCAGCCCATCCAACTCCTCGGCAAAGACACTGTTCACATCATGATCAGTGTAGCCGCATAGTGTTGAAAATTCAGGATCTAAGGTAATATCTTGCAGGTTATTCAGTCCCGAAAATAGGCTGACTTTTGAGAATTTGCTGACGCCGGTTAAAAAGCTGAATTTAATGTTGGCGTCATAATCTTTGATAGTACTGTAAAAGCCCCGCAGGAAGTCACGGTTAGCCTTAGCGACTTCAGGCTTCTGGAGCGCATCAAGAATGGGTTTATCGTACTCGTCAATCAGGATGACCACCGGAAGTTGGGTGTCGCTTGTCATATTATCAATCAGGTCGGCAAGACGGCTTCCCGCATCATCGAATTGACGTTTAACTTTGAAGGTCTGCTCGAAGCGTGTTAGCTGTTGGTTTAATGACTCTTCGATACTTTTGGAGTGGTTATAATTTTTACGGCCAAAGCTGAAACGCAATACGGGGTATTTGACTGACCAATCCCACTGACTATGCGCATCTAACCCCTGAAATAAAGCTTCATTACCCTCGAATAATTCCTTGAGCGTATCCAGAAATAAGCTTTTGCCAAAGCGTCTTGGGCGGGAGAGGAAGTAGTGTTTTCCATTATCAATTAGGTTTATTGCTAACGATGTTTTATCCACATAATAGTGATCATTCTGGCGTATTTCGCTAAATGTCTGGATTCCGATCGGTAGCTTTTTGCGTTGGTTCATAGCCTTGATTTTAATAGCCGGGTCGCACTATTTTAGCATGACTCTGTTAGCCATGATGAATCAATGCGTTAAAAACAAAACCCCGCTCAATGGCGGGGTTTTATTATACAGATGTGTCTCTACAGTGTTACTTAAGGAATAGCATCCAGTTCTTCATCATCCTTCTCCGGTGGCATCAATGCTTCTTTAGTAATGCCTAATATCAATAGCAAGTTACTAGCCACATAGATCGAAGAATAAGTACCAATCACAATACCTACTGTCAGTGCAATGGCAAACGCAGCGATGACTTCACTACCCAGAAAATACAGTGCCAGCACCACAATCAGCGTGGTTAACGAGGTGATCAAGGTACGGGATAGCGTCTGATTCAGTGAGATATTCAGCACTTCCGCTGGTGTCTCCTTACGCAAGATCCGGAAGTTCTCCCTTTGTCGGTCAAATACCACGATGGTATCGTTGAGTGAGTAACCGATGACGGCGAGTATCGCAGCCAGTACCGTTAGATCAAACTCAATCTGTGTCAGGGCAAAGAAGCCAATCACAATAATAACATCGTGAATCAAGGCAGCTACCGCACCAATCGAGAAGCGGTATTCAAAGCGCAGTGCGACATAAATCAGAATGCCACCCAGTGCCATCAACATCGCCAGGCCACCTTGCTCACGTAGTTCTTCACCGATTTGCGGGCCAACAAATTCAACCCGGCGCATATCTGCATTAGGTGTCTCTGTGCGTAATACATTGAGTACATTGTTACTGAGTTCAGCTTTGGCTTCTGCGGTGTCGTTGCCTTCGCCTTCCTGTGGTGCCAGACGGATCAAAATTTCCTTGGAACTACCAAAGTGCTGAACAATACCGTCGTAGCCATTGTCTGCAAGTAGCTGACGGATAATGTCAGGGTTTTTTGATTCAGAATAGCCGATTTCCATCACCGTTCCACCAGTGAAATCAACACCGAGATTCAGGCCACGGGCAAACAATGAGCCTATCGAAATCAGAATCAGCACCAGGGAGATTACCAACGCAATCTTGCGCAATCCCATGAAGTCGATAATTTTATTTTTTAAAAACATGGTAATAATTCCTAGATGCTGAGCTTTTTGATACGACGACCGCCGTAAATCAGGTTGACCAATGCGCGGCTGCCAATAATTGCAGTGAACATGGATGACGCGATACCAATGGCCAGCGTAATAGCAAAGCCTTTAATCGGGCCGGTACCAAAACCAAACAATACAACCGCAGCAATCAGCGTAGTGATGTTTGCATCAGCGATAGTTGAGAAAGCCTGATCATAACCTTGTTTGATCGCCGTCTGGGAGGGCACACCGCGTTTCAGTTCTTCCTTAATCCGCTCGAAGATCAGTACGTTGGCATCAACCGCCATACCAATGGTCAGCACGATACCGGCCATACCCGGTAAGGTCAGTGTAAATTGCAGCATCGACATCACCGCGAAAATCACCACGACGTTCATCGCCAGTGCTAGATTGGCTACAATGCCAAATACGCGGTAATAAGCCAGCATGAAAACCAGTACTAAGCTGAAGCCGATCAGGATAGACATAAAACCACTGTCGATATTTTCCTGTCCCAGATTCGGGCCAACGGTGCGCTCTTCAACAATATAAACCGGCGCGGCCAGTGCACCAGCACGTAACAATAATGCCAATTCACGGGCTTCATCCGGCGAATCAAGACCGGTGATTTGGAAGCTACGGCTCAGTTGATCCTGAATAGTGGCGACATTGATGACTTCTTCAGTTTTTACCGGCTTGTATTTCTTTTCACCGTTAACTTCAAACTCTTCAAACTGCGTTTCAATAAATACGGTAGCCATTGGTTTCTGGATGTTCGCACCGGTTACCTTGGAGAAACGGGCAGCACCTTTACCATCCAGATTGATACTTACATTCGGGCGGTTACTTTGTGAATCAAAACCGGAGCGGGCATCAGTAATGTACTCACCGGTTAACATCACCTTACGTTGCAACAGAATGGGTGCGCCATTGCGTTCGTAATAGAGTTTGGTGCCCAAGGGTGCACGACCACTTTGTGCTGCACTTTGCGGGTCATTACCACCATCATCCACTAAGCGGAATTCCAATGTTGCAGTAGCACCCAGTAGCTTCTTGGCCGTCGCGGTGTCCTGCACACCCGGCAGTTGCACAACGATACGATCCAGACCTTGTTGCTGGATAATAGGCTCGGCAACACCTAACTCATTCACCCGCTTACGTAGTGTGGTGATGTTCTGTTTCAGGGCGAATTTTTCAATCGCTCGCAAATTATCCGGTGAAATATTAGCAATCAGGTTCGAAGTGGTTTCGCCGTCTTTATCACCCATCAGGATTTCTGTGCGGTATTGACCCGCCAGTACCTTACGGCCTTCAGCCCGCTGTTCCGGTGTTTTAAATTTAGCAATCAGGGTGTCGCCTTCACGGGATACACCGAGATAATCGATTTTATCTTCACGCAGGAAGTCACGGAACTCATCCTGATAACGATCTAACGCCTTGTCTTTGGCGGTGACCATATCGACTTCCATTAGGAAGTGCACACCACCACGCAAATCTAATCCTAAGTACATCGGCTTGGCATTTAATGCTTGTAGCCAGCCTGGTGTGGCCGGAGCAAGATTCAGTGCTGTGAGGTATTGGCGACCCAGTGAGTCTTTGAGAATGTCCTGAGCTTCCAATTGTACTTCAGTATTATTAAAGCGCAGTAATACCTGATTTTGTGTTTCATTCAGCTCCGACTTTTTTGGTGTAATGCCCTTGTCTGCCAGTGACTTTTCTATCGACTCAATTAAAGTCTGGCTGACTGGTTCAGCCCCTCTTACTGCACTAATCTGTATCGAAGGATCAGAAGGATAGAGGTTGGGCAGTGCATAGACCAAGCCAACCAGTAGTACAGCCACTACCAGCACGTATTTCCAGAGTGGATAACGATTCATTATTATATTCCGTAAAGATAAAAACCCGCCTGTTTAATAGGCATACTGCGCAGAATAACTCCTGTCAGTTTTACTTAGCCTTTATGAACAGAGCGGGTGTATTGCCGGGTAAAAGAGTTATGCGCCTTTCATGGTGCCTTTTGGCATAACAGTTGCAATTGCTTGTGTCTGTACTTTTACTTTGGTGTTTTCAGCGACTTCAACTTCAACGAAGTTATCACCGATACTGCTGATTTTTCCTAACAGGCCGCCACCTGTGACAATTTCATCACCTTTACTCAGTGCTGCCAGCATGTTTTTGTGTTCTTTAGCGCGTTTTTGCTGCGGGCGAATGATCATGAAATACATGATGGCAAAAAACACACCCATCATCAGGATCAATTCTAAACCGCCACCTGCCGGGCCTGCGGCTCCTTCAGCATATGCATCAGAAATGAAAAAACTCATTGGTAACTCCTTAAAAGTAAATAAAATCAAAAGTCCTGCGAATATCGGGCGGTATTATGCCAGTTCCCATGAAAAACTGATAACCTGATTCAGGGTCTTTTTGTCCTGAGCACACAATAAAATCCGATCCAGCCCTATCGCGACACCGGAAGCGCGTGGCATTCCCTGTCGCATAGCCTGAATAAAACGCTGATCAGTAGCCACAGGTTTTAAGCCGGTTTTCACCCGGAGTTGTGCGTCCTGTTCCAGTTTTCCAGCATTGGCTTCACCATCAATCAGTTCCTGATAACCATTGCCCAGTTCCATCGCGCCGAGATAAATCTCAAAGCGTTCTGCGACCTGATGCCCCTGATGTTCTGTGACACAGGCCAGTGCAGATTGTGCTGCGGGATAATGATAGACAAAGGTCAGGCGGTCTGTCGCAAAACCCGCCTCAATGACATGGGTAAATAATAAATCCAGCCATTCCTGACGATTGCAGCTGCCGCTAATGTTCAAACCCTGATCTGAGGCACAGTTTTTCAGCTGTTCCTCCGAAGCAATGTGTGGGTTGATACCCAGTCTTTCAAGGAAGCAGTGGTGATAAGTCAGAAATTGTGCCGGTTTGTCCAAGCGCGGAATCAGCGTATGCAATAGTAAAGCGACTTCCTGCATCAGGCGCTGGTAACTAAAGCCGATACGGTAATATTCCAGCAAGGTAAATTCAGGGTTGTGCCGTGAGCCGGATTCATCCTGTCGCCACACCTTACAGATCTGGTAAATATCACCGCTACCCGC
>CALHAO010000474.1 GCA_937931765.1 uncultured Thiotrichaceae bacterium | reverse complement strand
AGTAGCTCATGAATCTCTTCGATCTCGTCATCCGGCATATCACGTAATGAGGTTAATTTAACGGGCATAGTGCCTCCTTATCCAAGTTTGGTCTTGCTGCAGATTTTTGCATAGTTTATAGGCTAATCTGTTTTTTAGATTAATTATCTTTTTATATCTGAAAAAAATGTAAGGTTCTGCCAGCCTTTTTACAGGCCGCATGACAGCGTGTTATACAGGTTTTATCCACAAGCTATGCACAGATCTATGACAACATATTGTGCTTGACCGCATTCCAAAACACATCCTATAGTGTATTCATTGGTTTTTAACCCCTATCTGTACACAATCACAGACAATAATTTTAACGTCACGCTATGGGCCGTGACTGAGGATCTTTATGCAATCAGCAAACGTTCAGCCGCTCGACAATAATAATGAGCTACAAATCCAGATTCCTGAGTTTATCACGCCGGTATGCAAGGTGATTCGCCGCAATGGTCAGGTCACTGATTTCGACGGTGGTAAGATTCATGTCGCGTTGACTAAAGCATTTCTGGATGTGGAAGGACTCTCTGCGTCAGGTTCTGCGCGTATTCATGACACAGTTAAAGAACTGACTGAACAAGTGGTGGCCGGATTGTTCCGTCGCATGCCAGATGGTGGCATGTTGCATATCGAAGATATTCAGGATCAGGTTGAGCTGGCGTTAATGCGTACCGGTGAGCATAAAATTGCCCGTAGTTATGTGTTGTATCGCGAAGAACGTTCCAAGCTGCGTGCTAAGAAAGACAAAAAGAATAAAAAGAAAACTGACGTACTTCAAATCAGCGTAAAAATGCCAGATGGTAGCTCAGTGCCTTTGAATGAAGAGCGGTTGCATCAGGTGATTGCTGAAGCAGTAGCAGGTTTGGAAGGTGTCAGCGCTGAGGTGGTGACGAGTACCGCGATGCGCAATTTGTACGATGGTATTTCTGAAGAAGAAGTGGCGACTGCGCTGCTGATCAGTACCCGCGTGCTGATTGATAATGATCCGAATTATTCGCAAGTTGCTGCGCGTATGTTGCTGGATAGCCTGCGTCGTGAAGTATTGACGTTTTTATCCGGTAGACACACCGAAGCCACGCACCAGGAAATGACCGATCTGTATCCGGGCATGTTGGAAAAGGCCTTAAAGCGCGGTGTTAAAGTTAAGTTACTGAGTGATGAATTACTGCGTTATGACCTGAAAAAACTGGGTGCGGCACTCAAGCCTGAGCGTGATTTCCAGTTTACTTATCTGGGTTTGCAAACGTTATACGATCGTTACTTCCTGCATTCCGACGGTACGCATTTTGAATTACCACAGATCTTCTTTATGCGCGTGTCGATGGGATTGGCGATTAATGAAGTAAACCGTGAAGAACGTGCTATTGAATTCTATAACCTGTTGTCTGGTTTTGATTTCATGAGCAGCACGCCGACTTTGTTTAACTCTGGCACGTTACGCCCGCAATTATCTTCCTGTTATCTGACCACTGTGCCGGATGATCTGGGTGGCATTTATGGCGCGATTAAAGATAATGCATTGTTATCTAAATTCGCTGGCGGTTTGGGTAATGATTGGACACCAGTACGCGGCATGGGTGCTCATATCGCCGGTACTAACGGCAAGTCACAGGGCGTAGTGCCATTCCTTAAAGTGACCAATGATACGGCAGTAGCTGTGAATCAGGGTGGGAAACGTAAAGGCGCGGTGTGTGCTTATCTGGAAACCTGGCACATCGATATTGAAGATTTTATCGAGCTGCGCAAAAACACCGGTGATGATCGTCGTCGTACCCATGACATGAACACTGCCAACTGGATTCCTGACTTGTTTATGAAGCGGGTTGCGGAAGATAAAGAGTGGACGCTGTTCTCGCCGGATGATGCGCCGGATCTGCATGATCTGGTAGGTAAGGCGTTTGAAGCGCGTTACAACGAGTATGAAGAGAAAGCGGCACGCGGTGAGATTAAATTATTCCGCAAGATTCCGGCTAACCAGTTATGGCGCAAGATGCTGGGTATGTTGTTTGAAACCGGCCATCCGTGGGTGACGTTCAAAGACCCTTGTAATATCCGTTATAGCAATCAGCATGTGGGCGTAGTGCATAGCTCAAACCTGTGTACTGAGATCATGCTACATACCAATGATGATGAAATTGCGGTGTGTAACCTCGGCTCGATCAACTTGGCGGCACATACTACAGCCGATGGCTTGGATATGGCGAAGCTGGAGCGTACTGTCACAACGGCGATGCGCATGTTGGACAATGTCATTGATTATAACTATTACAGTGTGCCGCAAGCGCGTAAATCCAACCTGCAACACCGTCCGGTAGGCATGGGCATCATGGGTTTCCAGGATTCCTTGTATAAGCAGAAGCTGGCTTACACCTCGGATGCGGCGCTGGAATTTGCCGATCGTAGTATGGAAGCGGTGTCGTATTTTGCGATTAATGCATCCAGTGACTTGGCGGCTGAGCGTGGTCAGTATTCAACCTTTAAAGGGTCTTTGTGGAGCAAGGGTGTTCTGCCGATTGATTCATTGGAGATGATGGCTGAAGAGCGTGGTGAGTACTTTGTAGTTGATCGCACGCAGACATTGGATTGGGATAGCCTGCGTAACAAGGTGGTTGATCAGGGTATGCGTAACTCCAATGTCATGGCGATTGCACCAACGGCGACAATTTCTAATATTTGTGGTGTATCACAGTCTATTGAGCCGACTTACCAGAATCTGTTTGTGAAATCGAACCTGTCCGGTGAGTTCACAGTGATCAATGCTTATATGGTTCAGGAGCTGAAAGATTTAGGGTTGTGGGATGATGTGATGATCAATGACCTGAAGTACTTCGATGGTTCGCTCCAGAAACTGGATCGGGTGCCGGATGACATGAAAGCACGTTATGCCACGGCGTTTGAGATTGATGCGCGTTGGTTGGTTGAAGCGGGTAGTCGTCGCCAGAAATGGATTGATCAGGGCCAGTCGCTGAATCTGTATATGGAAGAACCTTCCGGGCAGAAGCTGGATAATCTGTACAAACTGGCGTGGGTGCGTGGTCTGAAAACGACCTATTACCTGCGTTCGATTGGTGCAACGGGTGCGGAGAAATTAAATGATGCTTCTGCGGCTGCGGATAGTAGTAAACCAGATTTGAAAGTAGCACCAGATGTATTGGAAGTGGGATCAGCAGCACCTCAGGCTTGTTCGATTCTTGACCCAGATTGTGATGCTTGCCAGTAAAGGAGAATTATTATGATGTTAAATTGGGATGACCCACTCGCAGCACCGGTTCCACGTGTACCGGCTGCACAAAATGATGCAGTAGCTGAACCAACTGCAAAGTATGAAACGACTAAACCCGTACCTGAAGCCAACGAGATAACGTCCGATGACCAATCAGCCAGCACGAGTCAGAGTTCAGCGCCTGCAACGCAGGAAGAAGTTACAACGTCAGATGCGACCACAGCGCCCACAAAAGCGCAGGTAGCCGAGTCGGTTTCAACAGCACCGGATTTACATATTGTTGAAACTACGACGCCTTCTATTGCTGGTAGCATATCCACACCGCTGCAACAGCGTCGTCAGGCTGAAGATGCGGCGAAACCGTTTACGCCGATGGCTCCGATTAATCCGGAGGACAAGCGGGTTGTTAATGGCATGGGTGATATTAATCAGCTCGCACCGTTCAAATACCCGTGGGCATGGGACTTTTTCCTCAATGCCAACAAGAATCACTGGACGCCGCTTGATGTCAATATGACCAGTGATATTAGCGACTATCATCATAAATTAAGTGATGATGAACGACATATCTTCGAAAATGTACTAGCCTACTTAACAACATCTGACATTTTAGCGATGCGTAATATCGGATTAGCGGTCATGGAAAAAATGACTGCACCTGAGTTACAGATCTATCAGGCGCGTCAGGTTTATGAAGAAGCGCTGCACACATGGACGTATCAGCACTGCATCGAGACAATCGGACTGGATCAAAGTGAAATCTACAATCGTTACCGCATGGTTCCGGAGATTAATCAGAAAATCCAAATTGGTAATCGTCGCTTAAACGCAGTGATGAGGCCGGATATTGATCTGCGCAACCCTGATGACTTAGAGGAATTCGTGCTCTCCTACACGTTCTTTTCAGGCATATTCGAGGGATGTTGGTTCTATAATGGTTTCAGTCCGATTTTTGCTTTGCAACGCCGTGGCCTGATGAAAGGCACGGCGGAGCAGCTGCAATACATTATGCGTGATGAAGTTATGCACTGTTCCTTTGGTATTCGTGTTGCAAGACAGATTATGCAGGAAGAGAATGTGAAGCTTGATCCGCGTGATATACGTGACATGTGGGATGAGGCGGATGCAGCTGAGGAAGCGTATTCTAAGTTCCTGTTACCTAATCCTATTCTGGGTTATAGCCAACAAGATCACCATGAACAATTTCGTTTTATTGCTAATCGTCGTGCGCGGCAGTTAGGTTTTGAAGAACCGTTCCCCGGTGCGAAGAATGCATTACCTTGGTTGGATGAACAGTCGAATATGCGTAAGGAGAAGAATTTCTTTGAGACGCGGGTGACTGAGTATCAGACGGGTGGGGCGCTTAAGTGGGATTGATAGTTGGTTGACCTGATAAAATTACTGCCGACTAAACTGACTTTTTAGTCGGCAGCTACTGATTGAAAGATGCCTTATCTCATATAGTCTTGGTAAGCAGGTATTGCTATACCGTCAGTTTTCTTTTGTGCTTTGTCTGGTTTATTTGTACTTGATTTCCTTTGCTGTGCTAACAACTGTAACTTAGTTAATGTTGATTTTTCAGCTACAGATGGCTGAGGTTTTGGCTCTGGATTGGCAAAGACGGGATTGCCAGCAAAGGCAAAAGCCACTGCGGCTAAAGCTATATATACTATCTTGATTTTCATGATGTTTCTCCTGTGTTTTGATGATGTTTGCGAGTAAAGGGTCAGCTATCACAGATTTCTATAGTGAAACATGCGGAATCCTTAGCTGAAGCAGCTATTCCATAGCAAATTCCCGATAAGCTAATTTGATAATTACCAGGTTCAACACCAAGTGTTTTTAAAACAAATTGCCGCGAAACACAACTCATTGCCTTAGGGTCACAAGGGCCAATATCTCCAAAACAATAGGGACCAATCGGATATATGGCCGCTACTGGATGTCCATTGGGTAAAATAGGAACGGGGTTGCCACCCTGATCTAGTATCTCGATATTTGTGATTGTGAAGTTCTGAAAAGTTATATCTGCATAGCAATTACAAACGGTGATACACATCACTTCAAAATCATCAGTTTCCATACAGTCGCAATCACTATCCCCCCAGCGTATAGAAATACAAGGTTTGATATTGGATAATTGTTGGCTGATGTCAATACATTCACCGTCTTCGATACAATCACATTTCGGCTTTTCCCCGTTACACGGTTGAAGTTCATTAACTAGTTCGCTGCAATGCTCTTTATTAGCCTGTTCGATCTCATAAGCCGCTTCCTTACACTCATCACAGATACACTTTTCACACTCACAGGCTCTGCATTTGTCGGTAAAAAGAGATTTTAGTGGTAAACGTATAATAAGAAATTCATCGTGATTAAAGCCGCTAAAAGGATGGGGATGGGCAGCACCGGTGCTATTATACCAGACATAATGTGCAGTTGAGCTGATACTACTTTGTTGTGGAATATAATTATCTGAGTCTGTAGTGTTCTGATTACCGACAGTTAATTTTGACCATCCCAAAGAGCATGCTCTTTTTAATTCATCATTGATTTCAGCAAGAGTGGGAGCGCTGCTTAGCGCCGTTGTTTTACCCGTTGCAAAAACCTCCCAGTCCGAACTTCCTGAAACTACCATGTTTCCTGACCCTGGGTCATTGACCTCAGCGAGGAAGGCGTTTCTTCCTGAGTGATTACTCCAGCATACAAAATAAAGGTAATCACAACATTCGGCTTCAAAGCGAAAGCTTTTTGTGTCCGGGTGAGTTTGTGAAGCGATGGCTCGTCTGCTAGTTAGCTCCTTGCAATTGCCTATATACACATTTGTGCGATCATCAACCCAAACCCGACCACTTCCTCTGTATGGGCCACAGTTGTTTGTAGAAGAATTTGTATTTTCCATGGTTTTACTCCTAGCTTTTTCAAAAGTTATATTTCAGGTATTTATTCTCATTTCCTGGGTTGAGGGGCCGGTTTGGTCGGTTTGACAGGCTCAGCAGGCTTGGGAGGTTCGGCTGGCTTAGTATCCCATCCACATTGAGCATAATAAGCCCCTGGGGTCATGGAGGTGCAATCACCCCAATATCCAGTGAAGTGTGGAGTAGGGCATTGGAGATGCGATCTATTGTTGAGTATCCCATGCAACATATTCCAATGATGGATCACTAAATGAGGATTGGTTTTACAGTAGATGATCTTATCTGGTGGGTCTATTGCTGATGTGGTCTGAGAAAATGTGAGCCCTGCTACTAATAAAGCAGTACTTGCAATGATTAGCCCTTTCATGATGTTTCCTATTTATTAAGTTAATGAGTTATTGACTGTTATGAGTCAAAGATTAGTCGTCGAAGTTCACTTGAGCGAACTAGTCAGTTAAGTGTAGGTATAATCTAAATTAGTACTTTCCTTTTACTTGTAAGAAAAATAATTTATAATAGAATTGCCTGATATTTAACTGAATATAAATACAATCACATTAATAAAATGATGTCTGTGAAATATTCACGTTTTGATTAAAAAATGTCTTTTCTGCCTAACGCCTGTGTGCCTATTAGGCAAGTAAAATTTTTAATTTAGGGGAGCTTTAAAATTCTGGAAAGCATGCAAGATATAGATGGCATCTTCGAACTAGGTAATACCAATATCAAAGCTATAAAGCCTGACTTGTACTATAAAAGGAACTCAAAGATTTCTTTTTATATACTTATATATCAGCTATAGGTGCGATCATGAAGCGTATTTTCAAAAAACTCAAATTGCAACAAACCGACAGAGCATTGGATTCCTGGCGTAGCGCGACACTAGCAGCCCGTCCCCCTGATGGCTGGATTCGCACCATCCGTGAGTCACTCGGTATGACAACAGTCGCTTACGCCAAACGTTTAGGCATGACCGATTCCGGCGTACGCACCATCGAGAAATCAGAGGCCGGTGATACCATCACGTTAGCCACTTTGCGCAAAATGGCAGAGGCGATGGATTGCGAAGTAAAGTATGCCTTGGTACCCAAGCAGTCATTAAGTGAAATGCGGAAATCTCAGGCTGAACATATTGCCCGTAAACAAATGGAGTCAATTACGCATTCTATGCAGCTGGAAGCTCAGGGCGTCGAACCAGATATGCTGAAGTTACAGCGTGAGGATTTAATGGAGGCATTGCTGTCTGGTTCTGGCCGGGGATTGTGGTCATGAATTTCTCGTAATAAAAGTTCATATATCTCGTAATAAGAGCTACCATAACTCGTAACTAGCACCTGATATAAAGCACTGTACCCATGCAATAGTCGTAGCTTTTCAATGGCTTACTATCAGGTTTCTCTATCTGATTAGCTCAATGTAGTCAGAAGATAAATTTTGAAGATATTTCATTGCTTATGGAGGACTTAACATGAGCAAAAAAACCGAAAAAATAGCTGTGGAAAATATCAATACTCCCGGAAAAACCACCAATGTGGATGCTGGAAAATACATGGCTATGAAGGATGCCTTCCTGAAAGTCTTACCAGACACTTCGCCCGGACTAACACAAAATGAAATTCATTCACAAGTCCAGGCTCATCTTCCGGAAGCGCTATTCCCCGGCGGGGCAACCGCAGGTTGGTGGGCTAAAACAGTGCAGCTCGATCTTGAGGCGAAGGGTATTGTTGAGCGGGAATCGTGCAAACCACTGCGGTGGCACAAGTCGTAACAGGCTGCTATTAGCGGTCGCCCTGAATACCTTCTACGGCAAGAACAGCCTGAACAGCAGGTCGTTGTAGCATGCGCCCAGCATGTTCCGTCCAGTTTGGAAATTGATTCATATCCAATCCCAGCCTATTGCCCCAGCGATAAAACACCAGCAGATAAGGGTCAACTATTGAGTACTGGTCGTTAGCTGCCCAACTCTGGCCGGATAAACGTTGATCAATCTGTTGATACACATCCGCAAGATTCTCCATACCTTTGGCTTGAATGCCTTCATGAGCGCTCACGTCATCACTAAATCGTTCAGTGCGCTAATTCTGAGCTACCGGTAGCGCATGTACGCTACTGGATAACCAGCTCATCCATTCCAGACAACGTGAGACACCGAGGGCATCTGTCGGCAGTAATACTTTTTGGGGGTCGCTCATTCCAAGGTAAGTCGTTATTGCTGAAACCTCTGTAATGAGTGTGCCGCCTATATTCAGAGCAGGCACACGCCCTTTCGGATTTATACTCAAATAAGTGGCTGATTCAGTGGAGCCATCCATCGAGCTAATCAGCTCACGCTCATAGGGCAGGCCAATTTCTTCAAGGACGATGTGCACAGCCAGTGAGCAAGCGCCGGGGGAGTAGTAAAGTTTCATGTGATAGCTGCCTGAAAAATCTGAGCTTAAGTGTTTAGTTAATTGATAGCCAGTATCAAATCCTAAACCCTTGATTACCAGTCTGTACCAACAACTTCTTCCGTATAAACACGTATACCGCTTTGTTTTAACATTTCCGTTGTGGTTTTTCGGGCCACTGGCTGTTGTTCGGCCTTTACTAAACTCATTTTGGCCACTGGCTGATGCATCGCTGTTTTATGAGCTGCTTTCATGACTGTGGGGGCTGTATCGGTGGATGCTTGGCGAATGACAGGTGCTTGAGCAAACAGGTGTTTGTTTGAAGTTTTGTGGGCGCTTTGGTCTTTGGCTCCCAGGCAATTCCAATAGGGCACACGAACCAGTTTTCCTATCAGTTCAATGG
>CALHAO010000473.1 GCA_937931765.1 uncultured Thiotrichaceae bacterium | reverse complement strand
ACTCAATCACCTGAAGTTTATGACCAATGGGTAAAGAACGAAATTCCGTTTAACGATGAGCGTGTTATCGCTGCCGTTGAAGAATTCGGCGCATTCGCACGTAATGACGAGTATGTTGCGGGCGGCGCGGGCACAGTGGCTTCCACGGACTTCCGTGATAGCCCTAAAGGCCTGTTTTCATCGCCGCCACAATGCTACATGCATCGTCAGGCTTCCTTTATTCCGGCGTTCTTCCCTGAAGGTACTGAAGTCGGCGCAGATGCTGATTTCTTCTACTTCCCGGCTTATGCAGATAAAGACCTGGGCAAGCCGGTATTAGGTGCGGGTACTTTGTTCACCATTACCAAAGATAGTCCTGCTGCTAAGGCATTGATTGAATTTCTGAAGTCACCGATTGCTCATGAAGTATGGATGGCACAGAAAGGTTTCCTCACGCCGCACAAAGGCGTCAACGCTAAAATGTATGCTGATGACACCTTACGCGGCATGGGCGACATTCTGTTGAACGCTACGACTTTCCGTTTTGATGGCTCAGACTTAATGCCTGGTGGCGTGGGTGCTGGCAGCTTCTGGACTGGCATGGTGGATTATGCTGGCGGTAAAGATGCGAAAGAAGTGACTACGGCTATTCAAGATAGCTGGGACGCTATTAAGAAGAAGTAATTCTGCTCCAATACAGTAGAAATTAAAGGGTATCTGGTGCAACGCCCGATACCCTTTTAGACAACCCCGAACTCATAGTTCCCGGTGACACCCGTTACATTTGCCTGATTATTTATATACATATTTAGGAGGGGTATATGCATCCAGCACTACAAGGCCTTTTAACCATCATTATTGGCGTGGGTGGTTGCGTCGGCTATTTCTATTTCTCCAATCAGTTCCTGGATAAGGTGCTGTTCCCCGCCAAAGGCCCACATATCAGCCGGAATATTAATCGTGCGAATATGATCCGCCCTTGGTTATTTCTCTTTCCTGCGTTACTCGCACTAGGCATTTACCTTGCGTATCCGGTGGTGGAAACATTGCGTTTATCACTCACCGAACGCCTTCCCGGTAATGAGTCAGCCTTTGTCGGCTTGGCCAACTACGAACAACTATTCAGCGAACCCAAGTTCTGGGAAGCGTTGAAAAACAATATGCTGTGGTTATTAATTGTACCAGCGATGTCAACTGTCTTTGGCCTGCTGGCAGCCCAGCTCTCGGACAGAGTTTTCTGGGGCAATCTGGCTAAATCACTTATTTTCATGCCAATGGCCATTTCATTTGTCGGTGCCGCCGTTATCTGGAAACTGGTTTATGATGCCCGCCCGATTGATCAGGATCAGATCGGTGTGCTCAATGCGCTGTATATTTTCTTTGGTGGTGATTCACCGCAAAACTGGCTGACGATTCCCTTCTGGAACAGTATTTTGCTGATGGTCGTCCTGATCTGGATACAGACCGGCTTTGCGATGGTGATTCTGTCGGCGGCGCTACGCGGCATTCCGGAAGAAACCATTGAAGCCGCCATTATCGATGGTGCCAGCCCGTTTCAGATCTTCTTTAAAATCAAGGTGCCACAAATCATGGGCACGATTGTCGTGGTGTGGACGACCATCACCATCACTGTATTGAAGGTCTTCGACATTGTCTTTGCGATGACCAATGGCCAGTGGGAAACACAAGTCCTGGCGAATTATATGTATGACAAACTGTTCCGCTCCAATGATTGGGGTGTCGGCTCCGCCAGTGCGATGATTATTATGTTACTGGTCACGCCGATTCTGATCTGGAATGTGTATAACGCCCGCAAGGAGATGCAGTAATGGATAATATTGTAGGTAAAAAATCCGGCCTGACCTGGGCGGTACATATCTCTTTGTTAGCGCTGGTTCTGCTGTGGCTATTTCCTACCGTGGGGCTATTGGTGTCGTCTTTCCGTACGACGGATCAGATTGCTACCAGTGGTTGGTGGAATTCATTAACACCATCAGAACAGAATTTCACGCTACGCGCCGACCCGCCTGAAAAGCAAATCGAGAAGGACGGCAAGTTTGTTATCAAAGGGAATTTATTCGGTGACGAAGCAAGTGGTGCGACTATTTCTGTCTGGGGCACCAGCTCACGTGAAATCAGCACTTATAACGCGGGTGACACTGCCGAGCTAAATAAAGGTGGCACCGTGACCATCCAGCCTAATGGCGATTACCGCATGGAAAATACGGAGGCGTTCAGTGGTAAACGCGGGCAGCGCTTATTTGTCACCGCTGAGTCGCCGCCGGAATTCACCACGGCAAATTATGAAAGTGTACTACTGGACGAGAAGAACAGTGAAGGCATGGCGAAGGCATTTTTCAATACGCTGACGGTGACCATTCCGGCGACGATTATTCCAATTCTGATCGCGGCTTTTGCAGCTTATGCACTGGCGTGGATGGACTTTCCCGGACGGGCGTTACTCATCGCTCTGGTGGTGGGCTTATTAGTGGTGCCACTGCAACTGGCTTTGATTCCACTGTTGAAATTTCACAATGAGATCGGATTGGGTAAAGGCTACGTGGGGGTGTGGCTGGCTCACACCGGCTTCGGGCTGCCGCTGGCCATTTATCTCCTGCGAAATTACATGGTGGGATTGCCGCGCGATATTATCGAGAATGCCAAGGT
>CALHAO010000472.1 GCA_937931765.1 uncultured Thiotrichaceae bacterium | reverse complement strand
TGCCTGCAAGCAGTGGAACAAGGTTATGCGTTGGATAATGGTGAGGCAGAAATCGATGTGGGGTGCATCGGTGTTTTAATTTATGACAATACCGGCAAGGCGATTGCCGGAATGTCTGTCTCAGCACCTATTGAGCGCAGGCAGCTGAGTTGGATTGCTGAGGTTGTGGCTGCTGGTCATGATTTGTCAGGGCAGTTGGGGCATCATGCGAGTGTCACTATACGCTAAATACTGGCCTATACCGGCAGCGGCTGTTCCGGTTTTTATATGCGTTTATCCTGTTATTTGTCGACTTTTTAAGTAATAACTTGTAATTATAATAGCAATGAAATTAATTTATAGTGGGGTCAGCGATGCTGTCACAAAAAGTACTGCTTTGTACCTTGATAATGTGTGCTTGCCAGGTAGGCAATGCTGCACCATTACCCTGGAATGACAAGCCATACTCCCACTACTCTGATGAAGAGCCGCTGGCTGAAATGTTGGGATCACTAGCATCGAATCAGGGTACGCCTATCACCATTAGTGAGAAGGTAGTGAACGTTGTCAGTATGCATTATAAAAATAAGCCGTCAAAAGAGATCTTTGAGGACATAGCAAAAACCTACGGTTTGATTTGGTATTACGATGGTGAGGCTATTTTCGTTTACAAGGAAGAAGAAGCCAAGCGTGGCTCAGTTAGCATGACGACAATGGGGCCTGGAG
Organism: uncultured Thiotrichaceae bacterium; assembly: GCA_937931765.1. Lineage (GTDB taxonomy): Bacteria > Pseudomonadota > Gammaproteobacteria > Thiotrichales > Thiotrichaceae > Thiolinea. The sequence continues at coordinate 4,352 of CALHAO010000472.1, read as the reverse complement.
AATTTTCAGAGGCACTGGAGCGTCTGAATATATTGGACAGCCAGTACCATTGGGAAGTCTCCGAGCTTGATAATGTTATTTATTTCACCGGGCCGGAGCGCTTTGTTAATTCTGTGGTGAGTATGGCAAAACTGATGGATAACCAGCCTAAAAAACGTTCTAAAGTGTTCAAATGGACTGATGCCAGCGGCAGAGTAAATTTTAGCAATGAGCGCCCTTTAAGTTCACGGGGATCAGATAAAGATGTGGCTACCGAAGACCGTTTTCCAGGATTTGATGTGGTCGATGTTATTGACCGTTAGTGTGCTTAAATTTTGCTAACGCGAACTTTCACAGTAATCGTGCACAAAGAGGGACGTGCATGCGTTGCGATATGGCACCCATGTCTTGTTGTCCCTCACTAATAAAAGAAATCACCGATGATAACTCAGCAAACGCCCTTTTTACTGAAAGTCCTGAGCGGGAGTAATTCAGGAGCAATAGTCCGGCTTAAGGTCGGAGAGGTGACGCTTGGGCGTTCGATGTCCAGCGATATTATCCTGCATGATGAGAGCATTGCGGATACACACCTACAATTAAAAGTGTCTGAAGATAGCATCATCATGACTATCCTGACCCATCCGGTCTCTGTGGATCATGAGCAGATAGAAGCCGATGAAATAGTGCTTAAGCCTTTTCAGGTGGTGACGCTGGGCAATGTGGAGTTTTTCATTGCTGATTTGCGTAAGGATAAACAAAAATCGGGTGATCATGCGGCAAAAGAAGAGCCGACAGAGCCGCCCGTGGCTGGTGTTGCAGCCATGACATCAGGGCAACAGCAGACTTCGGATGCTTCTGAGCTAGCAACCAGCAGTCCGCCTTATATAAAGAAAAAGGGCGGTGGAAAAATGTACCTTTTCTTAGGCCTCGGTGCTTTATTAATAGCAAATTTTCTATATTTCCTGCCCCAGCTGGTTGGGTTTGCTGAAACCATGGGATTCAAGGAGTCTCCGCAAGCACGTGCTGAATCTATTCTGGCGGGTTTAGAAACAGATAACCTTACCGTGGAAAGGAACGCGGACGGTGCTGCTGTCGTAAGCGGTTATGTCGATACGATGGGTGAAAAGCGTGAAATTATGACTCAGATGAGCCGTGCGGGTGATCAGATTAATTACCGGATCTGGGCGAATGAGGAATTAGTGAACAGTGCACAACAGGTTGCACATGCTCTTGGGCAGACGGAGGTTTCTTTTAAAGGCCTCGGCAAGGGAAAGCTGTCAGCGCATGGTTATGTGAGCAGTGGTGAGGACTGGAGTCAAATTAAAGCCAATATCATGGACGATGTCAGCGGTATCCAGGCTATAGAAGATGAGGATATGCAGACGTTAGCCAAGCGAAAACAGGCTTTAGAGCAGTTTATCGAGAAAAAAGGCCTGTCCAGCCGCATTAGGGTTACGATCTCAGAGAAGCGCATTAAAGTTGACGGCGAGTTAACGCAAAACGAATTAAGTCGCTGGGGTGATCTTTACCCTGAGTTTCTAGAACTTTACGGTGCTGGCCCGGCGATAGTTGATAATTTATACGATGCGAGAGATCGCATCAAGCTAGTGATCAGAAGTGTTAGTGTCGGAGATACGCCGTTTCTGGTAGCTAAGGATGGGAACCGGTATATGGAAGGTTCTAGTTTGGGGAATAATTATTTTATAAAGAAAATTGCCCCGGATCATGTATTACTTTCAAATAGCGGTGTGGAAATACCAATCTATTATGGTGCAGAGGAAAAATAACAAATGGTATTACAATTAGAGCAAAACCTCAAAAATGATGTATCAGGAATTTATAAAAATGAAATCCTTGAAAAGTTCAGCCAGGCAGCTTCAGAAGTCAGATTTGAATTGAATCAGGGAGTAGAGCCGGAACAATACGACAAGTTAAGTCGTTTTCTGAAGGCTATTGAGGCGAGTACAGAGGTGGTAGAACAAGTTTGGAATCAAAAGTAAAAGTAATTTTCTTTTGATCCGAATTTGGTATGGAACGCAATACCACATATAAATAAAGGAAATCCCCTGCGTTTGATGAGGATCATCGGGGGCTTCCGAATTTACTTAAATAATTAGGAGATACAATTATGGCAGCAGCAGGTACAGGAGCAGGCACAGGAGAATTAGGTGCTTCGCTACAGACTTCATTGGAAACTATCGTTAACTCTCAAAATGAGACAGTTGCTTTTAGTGAAGGATTAACTTTAAACAAGCAAAAATTTGATGCACAAATGTCTGCATTAGAAGCGGAAAATGCATCGTCTCAGGCTGCTAAAAGCTTGGCATCATCTATTTCGCGCCAAGTCGGACAGTAACACATAGGTAAACGCTGACTTTTATTAAGTTAAGCAGTTGTTGACGCTTCCCTCTTAAAGAGGGAGGCGTCGCTATCAAATATAAGAGTGAAAAAAATAATGAATGTCACAACTGAATTACTACAATTATTATCTGAAGTTGGTTACATGGCGTGTTTCCGGGGAGACAGTGATCGTGCTCAGGTCATCATGGATGGTGTGGACGCGGTGGGCAAAGAACAAGTACCAATCAAGATGGGTTTAGCTATAACCAAAATTTATGCAGGTGATCTTGATAACGCGGTATCAATATTACGTGATGATGTTCTGCAAAATGAACCGGGTCATATGAGTGCAAAATGCTTTTTGGGCATAGCATTGAATTTAAAGGGGAATCAGGATGAGGCAAATACTTTGTTCGAGGAAGTTGCTGTAAAAGGCAATGAAGATGAAAAGAGTATTGCGAACGTCTATTTGTCAAACTGACAACCTATGAGGTGACCAATTATGGTTGAATCAAGTGTATTGGCAGGACAATTATTAAGTCCTACTCTCCAGCAAGCACCACAGTCATTGCCTTCTGCCGATGTAAAAGATGCAGAACGGTTTCAGGATTTAATTTCCGGTAATGGTAGTTCGGATACCTCTATTCAACCTCAGTCACTGGAAAACTCAGTCCTGCAAATGGTAGAGCCTGGTCAGAGTGCTGATTCCGGCAGCCTGGTCGATAAAATGATTAATCAGGCAAGCAAAATTGATGGTAATTATCACTCGCTGCTAGATCAGTTGGGTAACCGTCAGAGTTTTGACTCTTACCTTTCAAAGCAAAGAGATGTAACTACCGATAATATGGTGACTTACCCTGCAGTTAATAATGCAGAGGCTAGTGAAAGCAACCCAATAGATGCAGCACTCGAAAGAATGCAGGATTCACAGCAGGCATCATTGAGCTATTCGGAAGATGTAAATAGCTGGGCGATGCAGTTTCGCATGTGGACATCCGGTGTAGAGCTAGTATCAGCAGCAGCTCAAAAGGTATCAACTGCATTTCAGACCTTGTTCCGTGCAAGCGGTTAAACTGTTTCAGGACATAAAAAATGATAATAATAAATAAGAAACTGCTTTGTGCGTCAGTCGTTATGCTCAGCCTCCTTCTGGGAGGTTGTAAAACTGAGCTATATGGTGGTCTTGAAGAAGGTGATGCCAACAGCATGCTGGCGATCCTGCTGGAAAGCAATATTGACTCCGAGAAAATACCGAACAAAAAAGAAGGCAACTATGCTCTCAATATTGATGACTCCAAAATTCCACAAGCGATCCGGCTTTTAAGGGAACATGGTTACCCGCGTGAAAAAATCACGAGCATCGATGAGATGTTCCAGAAAGATGGGTTAATCTCATCACCTTTAGAAGAGCGCGTGCGTTTCATTTATGCCCTATCACAAAGTGTTCAGGAAACCCTGATGCAGATTGATGGTGTGCTAATTGCCAGAGTTCATGTGGTATTGCCGGAAAACAATCCGGCGCGGCAGGAAGCAAAGCCATCATCTGCTTCAGTCTTTATCAAATACCATCCGGCTTACGATCTGGAAAGTATGAAGTCAGAAATAAAACTGATTGTTGAAAAAAGTATTGAAGGGCTGACCTATGACAAGGTTTCTGTGGTTATGGTGCCCGCGCAGTTAAAAGCGTAAGGAGTTTACTTAATGGCAGCTGATGCTGAGGTTATTCGCCCATTCGTGCCCGTGGATTTTGAGCGGGTAACTGAGATCTATAATTTATCTCATGCTGCTGAGTATGCAGGTGAGGTAGTTAAATTCCCTCCTGAATACTTATTGGATAGTCCGGTTTTGTTGGACTTGTTTCATGCCTCGGATATTCTCGTTTTTGATGATGGTGAAATAAAAGGTTTCGTTGGGCACCAGAATGAAAAAATCATTTGGCTATATGTTGATCCTGAATATCAGGGCCAACGTATAGGCCTAAGATTGATTGAGTTTGTTATGGAGCTGAGAAAAAATATAGCTACACTTATTGT